>JBAZFL010000145.1:0-5227 GCA_041653455.1 Clostridia bacterium | reverse complement strand
TATTCTTCTTCTCATTGACCTTCCTCCGTCTGTCTTATCGGTATCCATAATGAAATCATCGTTCCTTGATTCAGTTTCGAGTCAACTTCTATATCTCCATTATGAGCTTTTATAATTTCGCTTGCTATCGCTAAACCAAGACCTGTACCTCCCATTGTACGAGTCCTTGCTTTATCTACTCTGTAAAATCTCTCAAAAATCCTCTCCTGGTCTTTTTTGGAAATCCCTATACCGTTATCCTTAACTGCAATACATAACCGGTTGGATTCCTCGTATGCTCTAATCTCTATCTTTCCTGAAGCATCTGTATACTTTATTGCATTTACAAGCAGGTTTATAACGCATTGAAGCATCCTGTCATAATCAAAATATGCAATTCCTTTATAAATCACTTCAGAAACTATATTATGCTGTTTTTGTTTAGCTTCTGCTTCCACTGCCTGCAAAGCATCATTTATAAGGGTGCTTACGTTATTATGCGATATCTTCAATGTCATCCTGCCCATATCCATTGCTGATAACTGCAGAAGATCCTTAACAAGATTATTCATCCTGTCTGACTCAGAATTAATTACTTCCAGGAAATGGTTAGCTGTAGCAGGATCATCTACACCTCCCATTAAAGCCTCTGTAAAGCTCTTAATGGATGTAAGAGGGGTCTTGAGCTCATGAGACACATTGGCTACGAATTCCTTCCTCATCTGGTCTAATCTGTACTGTTTGGTTATATTTCTAAACAGCAGTATGACTCCTTCAGCTTTACCTAAGCTGTCTTTGAAGGAAGCTATGCTTAAAGCAATCATTTCATCATCAATGGAAAGAATAGTTTCTTTATACAAATCTGCAGGAATATCAGAAACATCAATCTCAAGATTGTATTCATTAACGAAACTCTCCAAAGTAAAATCCATATTTGCCTTGTTTAAAAGCATATATGCAGCAGGATTGTTATGTATCATCTCGCCGTTAAGATTGAAAGCTATTACTCCGCCTTCGATGTTATCCAGTATTATCTCTATTTTGTTCTTTTCTGAAGAAATCTCGTCAAGCATATTCTTAAGGCTGTAGCTCATATTATTTATACTTGAAGAAAGCTGTCCTATCTCATCATCCGCATTTATATCCAAAGTCCTTCCAAAATCCCCTTCAGCAATAGATTTTGTGCGCACAGTCATGTCTTTAATTGGTTTTGTAATTGCTTTTGATAAAAGATATCCAACAATAAAAGCGATTATAATAGAAAACAGCAGAGCAGAAAGAAGCGTTTCATTAAATTCTGTTACCATGTCCTGCCAATCCGCTTTATAATATCTGAAATATATAACCAGATTTTCCAGGGTTACAGAATAATCATAGAATGCTCTTCCTCTTATATTCTGAAGCGCATCACTGTTTAATGGAGTACCTGCCATGGATGAAAGAAAATTATATGATAGGAAAAGCTCATTTATAAACGAAGAATTATCACCGGATAAGAAAACCGAATCATTACTGTAAATCTCATTCGTGTTTCTATCCACAATTGTAAAGCTGCGGTTATTTCCGTATATGCCAAATGAAGAAGCATAAAGATCCCTCATGTCCGTATATACTGTATATATATTAAGAGGTGCATCCTTTGTATAGCTGAGCATCTTTTCACCGTTCTCTATATTCCTTACAAACTGACTATAGTGATACTTCTCTACATTATTATTCATAAGCACGCCGACAGGTATTATCATGCATATTGCGATGATACTTATATATAAGACCATTTTGGTCTGTAATGATATATGCTTGTCAGTCTTTTTTGAAATAATAGCCCATTCCTCTTTTCGTTACAATGTACTCATTAGGATCATTAGATAATTTTTCTCTTAGCCTGCTTACAGTAACATCCACAGTCCTCATCTCGCCATAGTATTCGTAATCCCATATCTTATCAAGCAGGAATTCCCTGCTGAAAACTTTCTCAGGATTTCTCATAAAGAAGACCAGAAGCTCAAATTCACGTGCTGTAAGTTCTAAAACCTGACCGTTCTTGACGACCTCGCACTTTGCTTCATCTACTTCTAAGTCCCTGACTTTCAGATATGTTATTTCACTATTATCAGTATTTGAATATGTTACCCTTCTTAAATTGCTTTTAACCCTGGCTATAAGCTCTCTTGCAGAAAATGGTTTTGTTATGTAATCATCAGCACCCATCTCCAGGCCTATTACTTTATCCAGTTCCTCGCCTTTTGCCGATAGCATTATAATAGGGACTGTCATGCTTTCGCGAAGTTTCCTACACACTATAAACCCGTCATATTCCGGCAGCATTATATCCAGCAGGATCAAATCAGGCTTATGTTTCAAAGCCTGGAATATAGCTTCCTTACCGTCATAAGCGCATATGACATCATAACCCTCTTTCTCCAGGTTATATTTCAAAATATCAACAATGTTCTTTTCATCGTCTACAACCAGTATCTTGTGTCCCATAGTTAATAACCTCTACTAATGATATATAAAAATTACATATTTTTCAATCAGTATGTTCCCGGCATTATAATGTATTTTCCTCTGAAAGCGAATGAGCCGTCTGGAGCTATGTAGGATATCCATGCTTCTGTCTCTGTAATAACTGTTCCTTGAACAGTAATTTTAACTCTCTTGGTAAGGGGATCAAATGTTATTGAATCAACATAGTTGCTGCTGCTTAGCCACTGTGAACTAGCTGGCAGATTTGCTTCTATATCATACTGGTCATATATATGCAGAGGTTCAGTATAGAATTCAGATGATGATATTACAAATGACTGATATGTATCATCCTCAATCCTGCTGACTCTAGACTCTGTTGCCAATACGACTATATCTGCAGATTTTACTTCCCTGCCTTCTTTCCAGAACTTAACAGTGACAATATCATTCGCCGTATAATATGAATGGAATTTAATTGCCCATGATACAGTATCGACATAAACTTTATCCCCAGAAACAGTAACAGAAGATATTACAGTCGGAAGGCCTGATGCATCTGTCTTAAGCATTACAGGCTCATTTGATAAAGTATACCCTTTTATAGATATGTACTTCGTATGATCATCAATCCTGTTGTTTTCTCCTCCGTAAATAACCTTGGGAACCTCTATATCAAATATCTGTATATCCCCAGCAGACACATTTGTAAGCCTGAAACTGTAACCCGATCTGTCCATTATTCTTCCATCGCGCGTTATGTAAATATTAAATACATCCGTTCCTGGAATATCAGTTGTTGAAAAAACATTGTTCTCAAATGTAAAGCTATTGCCAGAAACTCTGTCAATATACACTCCCCACTCTACAGTATCCCATACAGGCCTTGAACTTAATGAATTGGGATTACCGTATTGATCAACTACCTTGAAGTACCCAAGATCCAATGCAATATTCTTAACTCCCTGTTCGAAATGGATAAACGGCATTTCCGTCCCTGTAATTATATATGGTACATTGCCATCATTAACCTTTACTGTAAATAAAGGAGTTAATGAATCACCTATTCTGGAATTTATGGACACTTCACCGCTGCTTAATGTATTAAAAGACAAAATTCCTCTGTTAATGCTTATACTAGTAGCTGGTACAATTATAGGGTCAGTTGTTGTATAACTAATACTATCAGTCTGTTTTATTTCATATATACTACCATATTGGTCGTATGCAATTACATCTACTTCCACTCTCTCATTCTTAAAAATAGTAGCAGGTAACTGAGTAACTTTTATACTGCTAAGTACTGGCGTTTCATATACAGTTATTGTTGTAGAATCAGCTATACCTTCTTCTGACACTATTATGCTGATTAATACTTCACCTGCCATATTTGTGCTGAAAACAAGATTACCATCCATATCTGCTTTTATATTAGAAGGACTTATGCACAAGTTATTCGATGATATCAATAACAGATTTCTATTATCAATATCAGTTTGTTTAATAATATATTTCTGTCCGTACTGATCAGATGTCTGTACGTTAATTTTATGAGATGAAGTATTCTCATATATCCTATCCACACTTGATGAAGTTACTATACTTGATATGCTTATCTTCTTTATTGAAGGTACGGATTGCACTATGAGGGTAGCAGATTTATTAAGTAAGGTGGAAGTATCCAGTGCATATATGTATATCTGATCTGCTAAATTAGCATATGATACATCAAGATACACCTCATTATCAATTTTTGTGACTGTAATCTTTCTTGCTCCTGAAGTTTTGTTTGTTGCAGAAATGTTCACATATGTAATTGGCATTTCCTGTCCATACTGATTTAAAAGCTTTAATCCAATATTCTGCATTGTATCCTTATAAATTCTTTCTGTTGATATAACTAAAGATGATGCTTTCTCTGAAAATACCTCAAAAGTTGCTACTGAACCTGCTACTACCACAGTGTACTCTCCAGAGGTCATTGTAGCTGTAGTATTAATAGTTAATACTCTTCTATTCTCAGATAAAGTATATGTATTACTAATACCTACAAAATCTTTTCTTAGAATAACTGTAGCAGTTTTAGGTATTGGCATAAGAAATTCAACAGTTATTGTCTTAACACCTGTTGCCTTTGCGTTCTTTATTTCTACCTCAGTAGTATCAACAGTAAAGCCATATTTTTCAGCCTGATCAATATTAATAACATCCGCAACGACGAGTTCTGTTACCAGCGTATATCCTTCACGAGTACGTATATTCAAAGCTTCAACCAAAGCAACAGCTACATCAGAATTGGTAATCCTGTCCTTGTTCTTCAAAGAACGTAATCCTACAGATTCAGCAAAAGTAAGGGTATTATGCCACAAAAAATCGATATCCTGCCTGTATCCGAGAACTGTCAATAAAACCTTGGCAAGCATCTGAGCATTTATATTGTCATTGGGTTTGAAGGTTCCATCTGTATATCCAGAAAAGCCTACTTCGGGATTTGCATATAAATAAGCCAGTATCGGCTGCCAGTATGCAGTAGCAGAAGAAGCATCAGAAAAAGTAGAGCTTTCTTTAAATTCAAGAGCTTCATTTTCCAGTCCCAACATTCTTAATATGATCATTGCAGCATTGCTTCTTGTAGGAGATAAAGAAAGATAAACCTCATCAAGACCGCTTCCTGTACCGCGAAGAAGGCTTAATCCATATGCGATTTCCACTGAAGTATAAGCCTTGGGCTGTACAGCACAATAGCTTAGTAATATGACCGTTATTAAGATGATACTAA
>JBAZFL010000144.1:0-5272 GCA_041653455.1 Clostridia bacterium | reverse complement strand
ATCGGCAACATTGATACAACCATCATTGCTCCGCCAAGACCAGCCTGGTTTATCAGAAGTTCTGACGGGTCAAGTCCTGCTGCAATCATCATTTCTTCCCATAACTTATCATTACCTTCATTCTTAACAACTGTTTCACGAATCTTAACTGGGAATGTCCATTTGCTTGGTGTCCTGATATAAATCATAGCTGCATAGAATGTGTTCCATAATCCGATACCTGTCAGAAGACCCAAAGCGGAAAGAACTGGTTTTGACAGAGGTAAAATTATCTTTAAGAATATTGTCATCTCAGATGCTCCGTCTATTCTTGCAGATTCTGTCAGTTCATTTGGTATGGACCAATAATAGTTTCTTATCAAAGTCATGTTCCATCCAGAAGCAAGTCCCGGAATAATTAATGCCCAAAGAGTATCTATCATTCCTAAAGATCTTATAAGAAGGAATCCTGGGATTGTTCCTCCGCCTATAAGCATTGGTATAATAACCATGTAGTAAGCGAAGAAGTTTTTTCCTGGAAGTTCTCTTTTGCTCATGGTGTAAGCACCTAAAGCATTTATAAGCAGAGTCAGAGGTGTTCCGACTATAGTAACGAATACTGAGTTTAAAAGAGGTCTATAAACTGATTCGTCCTGAAGAACCATGCCGTAGAATACCAGACTGAACTGTTCCGGCCACAATCTCAATGTAGCAGTTGATGTCTCACTTAACTCAAAGGAGTTTCTGAAAACGAATAATACCGGAACGACGATGATTACTGTGAATACAAGCATTCCCAATAAGTTGAATATATTGAAAATCTTTTCTCCTAATGATCTTTTTAACATTTATTTCACCTTCTTCCTATATTATCGTTCTTCCATCTTCAGTTAAGTATTTACTTGCAAAGTTTGCACTTAACATAAGGATGGTTGATATTATCGAATTAAACAAGCCTGTTGTAGTTGACATACTGAACTTACCTTGTCTAATACCAGTATTATAAATGTATACATCCAGAACCATAGCTGTCTCATCAAGCAGCGAGTTGCCGTCTGTCAATGTGAATACTGGCTCGAACAAACCGCCCATGATTCCTGAGAAGGAGAATACTAAAAGTACGACTATTGTATTCTTTATGCCAGGAAGCGTTACATACATGGTCTGTTTCCATCTTGATGCGCCATCAATAACAGCTGCTTCATATAATTCAGGGTCAACACCGCCTAATGCTGCAAGGTAGATGATAGAGGAATATCCTACGCCTCTCCATACCCTTATAACAGTCAGCAGCCATGGGAAGATCTGTGCTTTTCCAAGGAAGTATATCCTCTCGCCTCCCAATAATGCTATGATTGCATTTACATATCCTGTACTAGGTGATAACAGCTGTATGAATATACCGCTGACAACAACCCATGTAAGGAAGTTAGGCAATGTTGATAGGGTCTGTACAGTCTTCTTAAACCACATTATTCTTACTTCATTAAGCAATAATGCAAGTATAATCGGTGATGGTTTAATAAAAAGATACTCCAATCCGATAAATACCCATGTGTTTCTGAATGCCTGCCAGAAAGCCCTCAAGCCAAACAGTTTGTCAAAGTTTTCGAATCCGCACCAATATTTGAAGCCTCCGGTAGTGAATTCCTGGAATGCAATCATAATACCAGGCATAGTTATATAACGGAAAATGTAATATAACACAACTCCTGGAACTATCATTAGGTAAATCATAATATTTACCTTGCTGAAGATCTTCTTTTCATTCTTCTTGTAAATTCTCAAGTTATTCTCGTCCAATTACAACACCAACCCTTCTGTTTAAATAAATCCCTAGATAAACTGTATCGTTATAACGGTAATAGTTTATCACACATTTGTTATTTTCAATATATGAAAATAATAACTTTTATTGTATATATATGATTTTTCATATCTTTTGGTTCACAAAGGCTTTTAGGAGCTCTATACATGCCTTTACATCATTCATATCAACAACACCAACAGGCCCATGCACATACCTCATCGGTATAGAGACCCCTCCAGTCCTTACTCCCTCATTTGATGTGTAAATCGCACCTGCATCTGTTCCGCCTGCTGCCAAAATATCCGATTGCTGCACTATGTCATGCTCTTTGCATATGTTCTGCATAACACTGATAACTGTTTCATCACATATTACCGACCTGTCCATTATCTTGATTGCAGCTCCTGCTCCTAATACTGCATTACCTTCCTTTGTTACAGGGGTATCAAATGATGATGTCACATCAACAGCGACTGCTACATCAGGTTTTACTACCCGGCTTGCGACTATAGCACCTTTAAGGCCTAATTCCTCCTGGCTGGTGAACACATAATAAACATCATTATAAGGATTCGTATTCTCCATTAATGTCTTTATTGCAACATAACAGCCAATTCTGTTATCCAAAGCTTTTGCTACTATCCTGTCATTTTGCAACATGCAAAGAGGTCCGTAATAACTGCCTACATCACCAGGTCTGACATAATTCATAGCGTCTTCCTTGTTTTTTGCTCCAATATCTGCAAACATGTCACCAACATTGTTGTTTTTAATATTCTCAGCATCTTTTTTGAAACTTAAGACACCAACAGTACCATTTCTGAATATGATTCTGTTTCCGATTGAAAGCGAAACAGGTATTCCTCCAATAGGTCTTAGGTTTATATATCCGTCACTATCAATGCTCATAACCATAAATCCGATTTCATCTTTATGAGCGGAAATCATTATTCTCTTCTTGTTTTCACCATAACCTTTTTTAATAGCAATTACATTATCGATTCCGTCAGTCTTAACCTCATCAACAAAGCTGTGAACCATTCTGGTTATAACTTCATTAATTTCATTTTCCCTTCCGCTTACCCCGAAAGCAGATGTAAGTTTCTCCAGTATTTCCATTATCCCCCCCCTTTATTTCATGCTTCAGTATCGTCTGTTTTTTGCTTTTTAGCTTCCTTGAAAAGCTTAATTGTCTTCTTTAAATTAAACAGGATAAGACCTAAAAGAAGCAAATTAGTCAACATAAATATCAGCTGGAACTGTGGTACTTCAAACACCCAGAATGGCTGTATATTTACAGCGATATAGTCTTTCATTATACTCCCGATAATTGGCGCTACTGCTATAATTGTTGCGATGACCGCTGTATAAAAACCATCGTACAAAGATCTGTCTTCCACAGGAATGATATCATATTTCTTTTTGAACAGAGTTAATGAGAAAAATGGCGCAGTCATAGACCCAATCACATTTGCTAACAGCGTCATTATATATTTTGAAGACAAGTTAGTGAATCCCCATATTAATGTATCCACAAAATATAGCATAAAACATGCCATAAGAAGAAAATCCGTATTATATCTGTCAACTAATTTTCCAATTATAGGATACCATATAAATTGAAGTATAACATTTAAAACAGATGCAAGCGATATGAAAGTATATGACAAATTAAGATAATTAAGCTGATATAATGTAACATAAGACATTGCGATATACCATATAAAGTAGAACACCGCTATCGGTATCATGAATTTCATAAATTCCTTGTCTTTTATCGGTACTATGAATACATCTCTGAGTTTGATCTTTTTATTTACCTGTTTTAAAGGAGGCTCCGCAATTTTATAGAACGAATAGCTTTCTGCCCACATGATAATCCAGCCTATAGTAAACACTATAACAATTGCCATATACTGATCTGATGAGGTGTCAATAAATGCTGATACGATAATCGGAACAATTAAGTTAGCTACTAAAGCTATCATATTCCTTACGCTCATGTATTGGCCTCTTATTTTCGAATCGATCAAATCCACAAACCAGCTGTTAATTGCTATAGCCATAAAATTATTTAGAGCATATGCAATTAAAGCCATAATTATCATAATGTATGAGGCATTCTGATTAGGGAATATCAATGGAATCCATGCAATAAGAACAATAAGTGTTTTAAGAATAGTATTCAGTATTAAAATGAACTTTTTCCGGCTTCTTATCCTTTGCATCGTATATCCTGCAGAAATAGCAATAACTCCGGCAATACTTCCGATTATAGGAAGGTAGCCTATAAGTATTTCAGGTGCATTGACTTTGTTAAAAAGACCTGTGAGGTAAGTAGCTCCAGTAAATAAAGCGAAAACCGTACCTACTAGCGCTTGAATTATAAACCAGTCTCGATCCTTTTTTCCAGGCATAGTCAAGAGTTTTGTATCGTTCCTGTAGAACAGTGCAATATATATCTTTAAAGAGCTGTTTTTAATTTTATCAAGCATTTTAAAATTCCTGTTTTGTCAATATTTCCGGCCCGTTGGATGTAATGGCTATTGTATGTTCATACTGTACAGATAGTGAACCGTCTGATGTATACGCAGTCCATCCGTTATCATCATCTACATAAAGGTCATAATCTCCCTCATTTATCATCGGTTCTATTGTAAAAACCATTCCTTCCTGTATCCTCATTCCTCTGTCCTTTTGTCCATAATGCAATACTGCAGGATCTTCATGCATAGAATTACCGATACCATGTCCTGTAAAATCCCTTACGACGGAAAACCCGTTTTTTTCTGCATTTCTTTGAATATAGTAACCTATATCGCCCAGACGGTTTCCTGCAATCGCTTTGCTCACCCCAATGTCAAGGCATTCCTTAGTTACATTCATTAGTTTTTTTGCTATATCACTTATTTCTCCAACAGCATAACACCAAGCTGAATCACCCATCCAGCCATTCTTATTCACTACCATATCAACTTTAACTATATCTCCTTCTTTAAGCACATACTTAGAAGGCATGCCGTGACAAATCTCATCATTAACAGATGTGCAGGATGCATATGGATACCCATGATACCCTTTTTGCGCAGGTATCGCATTATGTGAAGTTATGAATTCATCTACAAATTTTTCTATTGCATAAGTATTTATTCCAGGTTTAATAAAACTTCTGAGGCTCTCATGGCAAGCTGCCACTATCTTACCTGCTTCATGTATCTTTTCTATCTGCGCTTTTGTCCGTATATTAGTCATATCCCGTTCCTTTTCATTTTGAATATATCATCACTGAACATTTATAGCAAGAAGGGTGCAATCATTTACAATGAAATAGTTCAGCTGCATTGACAAATTCAATTTTTTAAGAGTATTAAGCATTGGCTGTATATCCGAAAGCATTATAAATGATTCAACTTCAGCTGCTCCTTGTGATAAAGGAGTATATACTTTTTGCTTGAAATCATTCTCGTCAAATACCGCAATTCC
>JBAZFL010000143.1:0-5300 GCA_041653455.1 Clostridia bacterium | reverse complement strand
TCATGCCGGTGAATGCATCTACTACATTTACAACTTCTACACAAGCATTCTATGTTTCAGGTAATATAAATAATGCACCTGATGGAACAGTCATTGCAGCGGTATGGTACTATATGGAAGATGATCCTGCTTTCTTAATCGATTCCAGCCAGTATGAAGTATCTGGCACTGATAATGCTTTTTATTTTACCCTTACCATTCCATACAATGGATGGCCATTAGGGACATATTCGGTTGATCTGTTGATTGATGGTGAGGTTGAAGATACTATATTTTTTACAGTTGAATAATTTAACCAGAAAATATATTCATATTAAAGCATAAGGAGTTGGTTATGAACAATCTATTGCATCTTAAGTATGCGGTCGAGGTAGAGAAAACAGGCTCTATATCAAGGGCTGCACAGAATCTGTATATGAACCAGCCCCAGCTTTCAAAAGCCATACGGGAACTGGAATCTTCACTAGGTATAGAGATATTTGACAGAAAACCGACTGGCGTATTCCCGACAAAAAAAGGAGCGGAATTTTTAGTATATGCAAAAAACATACTTATGCAGATTGATTCCATGCAGTCGCTAAGCAGGCCTGAGGTAAAAAAAGGCCAGATGCTTAATGTTTCAGTACCGCGTGCAAGTTATGTTTCAAATGCATTCACCCAGTTTTTGCAGGGACTTGATAAGGATTTGGGTATGGATATAGATTACAGGGAGACTCATTCTGTAAGAACCATGAAGAGTATATCCGAAGGGAGCAATGATATAGGAATTATACGTTATCAGATGAAGTTTGAAGCGTATTTTCTTACTGCTCTTCAGAAATACGGTTTAAGACACGAAGATATATTTGAGTTTGAATACCTGCTGCTTATGTCACAGGGCCATCCTCTTGCAGATAAAGAAGTAATAGATTACAAGGATTTGATTGACTTTGTGGAAATTGTACATGGAGACATATCAGTACCTTCACTGCCAATAACTCCTCAAACTGACAAGCCTAAATCATTTAAAAACAAGATTGCTATATATGAAAGGGCAAGCCAGCTAGAAATACTTAGCAGCCTTACATATTCATATATGTGGGTATCACCGATGCCAAAAGATATTTTGCAAAAATATTCTTTAGTCGAAAAGAAGTGCAGCGTCCCGAAGAACAGATACAAGGATATGTTCATATACAGGGAAGGTTATGTTTTTACGGAATATGACAGGCAGTTCATGAATAAGGTGAAGAATTCTTTAGAAAAAGTATTTAAGGAAATATTATAGATAAGGATATATCGATAAAGGAATATCGATATTCCAAAATCGATTCTTCTCAAACTCCATAATCCGTCTTAAGATATACATGTAGTAAAGTTTACGTGTAAAGGAGACGGAAAAATGGCAAGATTTACATTACCAAGAGACATATATCATGGAAGAGGTTCATTAGAAGCATTAAAGACTTTGGAAGGATCCAAAGCTATTGTCGTAACCGGCGGAAGCAGTATGAGACGTGCCGGCTTTTTGGAGAAGGTAGTTGAATACCTCAATGAAGCTGGGATGCAGGTCTTGCTATTTGAAGGAGTTGAGCCAGACCCTTCGGTGGAGACTGTGTTAAAAGGTGCAGAAGTAATGAGAAATTATCAGCCTGACTGGATAGTTTCCATCGGAGGAGGCTCTCCTATTGATGCTGCAAAAGCAATGTGGGCATTCTATGAATATCCATCAACTACTTTCGAACAGCTTTGCATACCATTCAATTTCCCGAAACTTCGTACCAAAGCAAAATTCTGCGCTATTCCTTCCACGTCAGGAACAGCAACAGAAGTAACTGCATTTTCAGTTATAACTGATTATCAGAAGGGTATTAAATATCCTCTTGCAGATTTCAATATAACTCCTGATGTAGCTATTGTTGACCCTCAGATTGCTGAGACAATGCCTAAAAAACTGACTGCATTTACAGGAATGGACGCAATGACTCATGCTGTTGAGGCATATGTATCCACACTTAACAGTGATTACACTGATCCTCTGGCTCTTCATGCGATTAAAATGATAAACGAATATTTAATAGATTCATATAACGGGGACAAGACAGCACGCGAAAAGATGCACAATGCGCAGTGCCTTGCAGGTATGGCATTTTCCAATGCTTTGCTTGGAATAGTCCACTCAATGGCACACAAGACAGGCGCTGCTTTT
Organism: Clostridia bacterium; assembly: GCA_041653455.1. Classification (GTDB taxonomy): domain Bacteria; phylum Bacillota; class Clostridia; order DUPQ01; family DUPQ01; genus DUPQ01. The sequence continues at coordinate 3,112 of JBAZFL010000143.1, read as the reverse complement.
TCTGGAGGACATATCGTCCATGGTTGCGCAAATGCAATGTATCTTCCGAAGGTCATTAAGTTCAACTCGAAAGATCCGGTAGCGCTGGAAAGATATGCGCAAATAGCAAATTTCATCGGGTTAAAAGGCAGAAGCGACGAGAAACTTATGGAAGCCTTGATAGACCGTATCAGAGAACTGAATGTTATACTGGATATTCCTATGTGCATAAAAAATTATGAGAATGGTATAATAGAAGAAAAAGAATTTCTTGATAAACTTGATGCTGTGTCTGAACTTGCAGTAGGAGATGCATGCACCGGATCAAACCCAAGAAGCATAGACAAAGACCAGATGAAGAAACTCTTGCTGGCATGCTATTATGATTCTGAAGTGGATTTTTAAGGAGGGTGGAATGAATTATGTATCAAGGCAGACACTGGAAAGATTACCTGTTTACTTGAGATTTTTAAAATCACAGAGTAAATCCGGACCCTTGAACACATCTGCCAAAGCCATTGCTGAAGCTTTAGGTCTGACTGAAATACAGGTCAGAAAAGACCTTGCAGCTATAAGTGATGGAGGCAAACCAAGGATAGGATATATAATCGATGATCTGGTAAGTGATTTGGAGGAATTTTTGGGATACAAAGATGTGAATGACGCGGTAATAGTCGGAGCAGGAAAACTTGGAAAAGCACTTATGTCTTACAAAGGGTTTTCTGATTACGGATTAAACATCGTTGCAGCTTTTGACACTTCAGATGATGTAGCAGGTACTGAAGAAGAAGGCAAGCCGATATTCCATCTGGATAAACTGGAAGACCTCTGTAGAAGGATGAATATCCGGATCGGGATAATAACCGCACCAGCAGAAAGTGCACAGTATATAGCAGATAAGATGGTAAAAAGCGGAATACTGGCTATATGGAATTTCGCTCCTGCACACATCGAAGTACCTCAGACAGTACTGGTTAAGAATGAGAATATGGCCGCATCGCTTGCTGTATTATCAAAACATTTATCAGAACAGCTAATGAACACATAAGGAGAGATTTTATGAATATACAAAGAGAAATAATAGACGGCAATGAAAAATTATATGCCGCCCTTCTAAGGCTTAAAGCCGCACAGAAGAAATTTGCCACATATACACAGCAGCAGGTCGATGCGATATTCTTATCAGCTGCAACTGAGGCAAATAAACTTAGGATACCGCTAGCAAAAATGGCTGTAGAAGAAACAGGTATGGGAGTAGTTGAAGACAAGGTTATAAAGAACCATTATGCAGCTGAGTATATATATAACGCATATAAAGATACAAAGACATGCGGAGTTGTTGAAGAAGACAAAGCTTATGGTATTAAGAAGGTGCTGGAGCCTGTCGGAGTATTAGCAGCGGTAATACCTACCACAAATCCGACATCAACAGCAATTTTCAAGACTTTAATAGCATTAAAGACAAGAAACGGAATAATAATCAGTCCTCATCCAAGAGCAAAAGGCTGTACGATAGCAGCTGCTAAAGCAGTTCTCGAAGCAGCAGTTAAGGCAGGAGCTCCAGAAGGTATAATAGAATGGATTGATGTTCCCTCACTTGAGATGACTAATATAGTAATGAAGGAATGCGATATGATATTAGCGACTGGCGGACCAGGAATGGTGAAAGCCGCATATTCATCAGGGAAACCTGCAGTGGGAGTAGGAGCAGGAAACACTCCAGCAATAATCGATGAAAGCGCTGATATACTTTTAGCAGTAAACTCTATCATCCATTCCAAAACTTTTGATAATGGAATGATATGCGCATCTGAACAGTCAGTAATAGTATCAGACAAGATATATGACAAGGTCAAGAAGGAATTTAAAGACCGTAACTGCTATTTCCTTAACAAGGAAGAAACCGAGAAAGTAAGAAAGACCATTATTATAAACGGCGGCCTTAATGCCAAGATTGTGGGGCAGAGCGCATTTAAGATAGCACAGCTTTCAAATGTCAAGGTACCAGAAAGTACAAAGATTTTAATCGGTGAAGTAACATCAGTCGATCTTTCCGAGGAATTCGCTCATGAAAAGTTATCACCTGTACTTGCAATGTATAAATCCGAGAATTTTGAAGATGCAATTTCGAAAGCAGAGCATCTTATTGCAGACGGAGGATACGGCCATACTTCCTCAGTTTATCTTAATACCAGTACCGCAAAAGAAAAACTTGATGAGTTTATATCACGCATGAAAACATGCAGGATACTGATTAACACGCCATCATCTCATGGTGGAATAGGAGACTTATACAACTTCAAACTGACACCTTCATTAACATTGGGATGCGGTTCTTGGGGTGGTAATTCAGTAAGTGAGAATGTGGGAGTAAAGCATCTTGTAAATATCAAAACAGTAGCAGACAGGAGAGAAAACATGTTATGGTTCAGAACACCGCAGAAAGTATATATTAAGAAAGGATGCCTGCCTGTCGCTCTTGACGAACTTAAGAATGTAATGGGTAAGAAGAAAGCATTTATAGTAACTGACAGCTTCCTATACAGCAATGGATATACAAAACCTGTAACAGACAAGCTCGATGAGATGGGAATACAGCATACAGTGTTCTTTGATGTTGCGCCAGACCCATCGCTTGGATGTGCGAAAGAAGGAGCAAAAGCCATGAGAGCATTCAATCCTGACTGTATAATAGCATTAGGCGGCGGATCAGCAATGGATGCAGGCAAGATAATGTGGGTTATGTACGAACATCCTGAAGCAGACTTTATGGATATGGCAATGAGATTCTGTGATATACGAAAGAGGGTGTACGCATTTCCTAAAATGGGAGAGAAGGCATACTTCATAGCAATACCTACAACAGCAGGAACTGGTTCTGAAGTAACTCCGTTTGCAGTAATAACTGATGAAACGACTAATGTTAAGTATCCTCTAGCTGATTATGAGCTGATGCCTAACATGGCAATAGTAGATGCTGACCTTATGATGAATGCTCCGAAAGGATTAACAGCAGCTTCTGGAATAGATGCAGTTACACATGCTTTGGAAGCATATGCTTCTATGCTTGCAACAGACTATACCGATGCTTTGGCTCTTAAGTCACTTAAAATGGTATTTGAATACCTTCCAA
>JBAZFL010000142.1:0-5388 GCA_041653455.1 Clostridia bacterium | reverse complement strand
TGATAAAATACATACATGAGCAGAATTCCAATCTTTCAAATTGATTTTTTTATTCTTTCCTTTGTTTTGCAAGAATGAAGGATAAAGAGATTTGGGTGACATAAGAATAGTTTGATTCCTTTTTTTGCTTTCCATAAATATGTCCATCTCACCCATTATAATACTAGCCAATGTATCTGGGTCATGCCATGTAGCATCAAGAACAAGATCATAGTTACAGTAATTCCAGTAATCAGCATTATATACCCTTATGAATCTTTCATGCTCCGTCTGAGCTCTTTCCATAAGTTTTAATTTAGCTTCCATCACATTAGAATATCCCTCAACATCACCTCTGTCTGCTTTTACTACTCGCTGAGCGGAAACAAAAGGATCTACTGTAAGATAAATCTTATATGAGTCTTTCACGAAGAACCATGCCATACGTGAATCAAATATAATTGTCTTGTCCTTGTTTTCTTGAGAAATTTTCACAGTTTCATTATCAATAATACTATCCAGCTCAGGATGATCTGTCATCATCTTATTGAGTTCCAAAGTAGTTACTCCTTTTTGCAAAGCTACTTGCCTTTGAATTTTCCCAGTTGAATATATCTCGTATCCTTTTTGTTCAGATATGATTTTGCATATGGTCGATTTTCCGCTCCCAAGCATACCTGTTATTGTGATGTGCATAATTCTGTTTCTGCCTGCCTATTCCAAAAGCATAAATAATACTTTCTTTTCTTGTATCTAAATATAACTCAAATAAGCCCTTTTGAGCAAGTGAAACATAAAAAAACTACTTTTATCATATGAACTCTACAAAAACCTTATTAGCTACATCCATACCAAACCTTGTAAGGAAATATGAACTGGAAGATTTGTCAATTAATCCTTTTTTTAGTAAGGTTTCCAGTTTCTGCTGGTATTTCTGTTCAAAGTCTATACCAAACTCATTCTTGAATCCAGCAGTATCCAGACCCTTATTCATTCTTAGTCTTAAGATTATGTACTCAGACACTATTTCTTGCTGTGTAAGGACATCCGATTGTTCTACAGGTTTTTCATATCTGTTCAATAAGGAAATATACTGATGTATGTCATCTGTATTATTGTATCTGGTATTACAGTATAACGAATGTGCAGATATTCCGAATCCTAAGTATTCATCACGTTGCCAGTAACCGATATTATGTCTGCATTCGAATCCGGATTTTGCAAAATTTGATATTTCGTATTGATTTATTCCTGCTTTTTGAAAGCTCTTTATGCTATGGTCATACATTAATCTATCCAGTTTTTCATCAGGATAAGGCATAACTCCTTTTTTAACCATGTTATCAAGTAAAGTCCCCTCTTCCAAAGATAAGCTGTAACAGGATACATGAGGAAGTTCCAGGCTTTTTATAACATTTAACGATTCCTCATAATTTTCCAGAGTCTGTTTGGGATAACCGAAAATAAGGTCAGCATTAATATTATTAAAACCTGATGCTTTACATTCATGAATATTGTTTATTGCAGTAGACCTGTTATGGACTCTCCCCATATACAGAAGTATCCTGTCACAAAAGGATTGCACACCGAAACTTATTCTGTTTATACCCATCTGCTTATATTGCACAAAATTCCTATAACCTATTGCTCCTGGATTCACTTCTATCGTCACTTCACAGTTTTCATCAAATTTAAAACAATCCAAAACATCATAAATATACTGCGCATCCACATGGGATGGAGTTCCGCCTCCAATAAATATGCTGTCTATTTTTCTTCCTCGCAATTCATTGGAATATAAAGCGATTTCGGTAACAAGAGATTTAAAATAGGGTTTGAATAAATGGTCCATTCCAGCAAATGAATTAAAATCACAGTAATTGCATTTTGACTTACAAAAAGGAATATGGATATATATCCTTAAATCCTTATTCATTTTAAGTATCCAGTTTCAGAACGCTCATAAAAGCTTCCTGAGGAACTTCAACCGAACCGAGCTGCCTCATTCTCTTTTTGCCTTCTTTTTGTTTCTCCAAAAGTTTCTTCTTTCTGGAAATATCCCCGCCGTAACATTTCGCTATGACATCTTTTCTGTATGCTCTTACAGTTTCCCTTGCAATTATCTTACCGCCGATTGCAGCTTGTACAGGTATTTCAAACTGATGCCTTGGTATCTGATCTTTAAGTTTTTCAGCCATCCTTCTGCCACGAGAGTAGGCTTTACTTTCATGTACTATAAATGATAAGGCATCAATAACATCCTGATTTAACAGAATATCCATTTTTACTAGTTTACTTCTTTGATATTTTAAGATTTCATAATCGAGGGATGCATATCCTTTTGACCTGGATTTTAAAGCATCAAAAAAATCATAGATAATTTCATTAAGCGGTAACTCATAATCAAGTTTAGTCCTTGTATCATCAATATATTCCATATGTATGAATGTACCTCTTCTATCCTGACAAAGCTCCATAATATTTCCTACAAATTCTGAAGGCACTATTATTATTGCTTTTGCAATAGGCTCTTCCATGAAATCTATTTCGCTTATAGGTGGCAAATTTGTAGGGTTATCCACATTTATAACTTCCCCGTTTGTTTTTGTAACTTTATATATTACGCTTGGAGCTGTTGTAATAATATCAAGATCAAATTCGCGTTCAACTCTTTCTTGAATTATTTCCATATGAAGAAGACCTAAAAAACCGCATCTGAATCCGAAACCTAAGGCAGCCGAAGATTCGGGTTCGAACATTAATGCGGCATCATTCAGTTTCAATTTCATCAAAGCATCTTTTAAAACATTGTATTTAGAACCATCTGATGGATATATACCACAGAAAACCATCGAAACAGCTTCTTTATATCCAGGAAGATGAGTTTTAGCCCTATTTGCAACTGTCGTAACAGTATCACCTACTCTTGTATCTTCTACATTTTTTATACTTGCAGTTATATACCCTACCTCACCAGAGGATAATTCTGTGGCAGGTATAAATCCACCTGGTTTCAAATATCCTATTTCGACAACTGGATACTCCTTATCAGCATTCATTAATTGTATCGTATCATTAAGCCTTATGACTCCATCCATAACTCTGCAGTAAATTATTACTCCTTTGTATGAATCAAATTTGGAATCAAATATAAGCGCTCTTGTCGGAAGTTCGGATCTATCCTCAGGAGGAGGCAGATATTCTACAATACTTTCTAATACTTCATCTATATTAATTCTGTTTTTAGCTGATATCTTGGGAGCATGATGAGCAGCAATACCAATAATATTCTCTATTTCTTCAATTACATAATCAGGCCTTGCAGAAGCAAGATCGATTTTATTAATAACAGGAAGTATTTCAAGATTGTTATCAATAGCCATGTACACATTCGCAAGAGTCTGGGCTTCTACTCCCTGAGCAGCATCCACAACAAGTACTGCACCATCACAAGCGGCAAGGCTTCTGCTGACCTCATACGAGAAATCCACATGTCCAGGAGTGTCTATCAGATTCAATATATATTCTTTCCCATCTTTATGCTTGTATACCATTCGTACAGCTTGGGACTTAATAGTAATTCCACGTTCTTTTTCAATATCCATGTTGTCTAAAACCTGATCTGACATTTCTCTGCTTGTCAGTAATCCGGTATTCTCAATAAGCCTGTCAGCAAGAGTGCTTTTACCGTGGTCTATATGTGCTATTATACAAAAATTCCTTATTCTATCTTTTTTCAAGTTTTTCTCCAATGCAATTTTCAGTAGAGATTATATATTAACTGTCATTGCTTTACAATCGAATTATCATACGCTGTTTTGATTATATCCATAAGCTTTTCTTTTGTATTAAGTGAAATATCATATACTGCTTTTTCAAAAAGCATTTTTTTAATTTCTTTTATTCTTTCTTTTGAAAACCCCATAGCAATTATATCATATCCGGATATTTTTAAATCATTTACCTTTAATATATAACCTTTTTGGATTATTTCATCTAATACCTGTTGTGATTGTCTTTTATATTCAAGCAGAACTGATATGCTGTTTTCACTTATCTTTGTTAAAAGTTTTCTGATTGACTTTTCATCAGTATCCATTTTTGAATATTTAATTACATCAATTACAGTATTTATAGTTTTATTATCAATTTTAAGGTTTTGTAATTCCAGTTTGATTTTGTCCCCATCCGGATAATGAGTGAAGACATCAGTTAATCTGCATTCATAACTACCTGACATAAGATCATTCCTGTTTATATACTGAGGATATTTGAAAATGTTTTCAGCAATCATGGTGTCGAAAAGTATATTAAGATTCTTCCCAGTTTCTATAATTCTGAAAAGCTCTGAGTATATCCTCTCTTTAGAAATTAATTTGAGAAGATATGAGTATTTCTTCATATTCTCCATAGTTTGATTATCAACTTCAAGATCTAGAATACTTGCAAATCTTACACCCCTCAATATTCTTAATGCATCTTCAAAAAAACGTCTTTTTGCTGAACCTACACTCTTTAAGACTCTGTTACTGATATCAGCAAATGCATTGTAATAATCGTATATATATATACCATCAAAAGCCAATGTGTTTATTGTAAAATCTCTTCTTCTGACATCATCATACAGACTATCTGAGAAAATCACTAAATCAGGCTTCCTGTTATCTGAATATCCATATTCTTTTCTGAAGGTTGTTACTTCATATTTGTACTGGTTATAAAGTACTGTAACTGTACCGAATGTAATGCCTTTATCTTTGACATCTGCAAATATATCTTTAATGTTTTCAGGTCTGGCATTTGTAGCTATATCAAAATCATTGGGTTTATTACCCATAACTGCATCTCTTACACAGCCTCCAATAAAATATGCTTTATACCCAAAACTGTGAATCTTTTCAATTACAGATATGTGTTTATCGAAGATAATATAAAAAATGTTTTCTGGTTTATACTTTTTCAAACGGATATACCGTTGGAGCCTGTTCGCCAAGATAACCTATTGCCAGAGCATCATAAGCAATTATTAGCTCTTCGTCTGTAGGTATGACCATTGCGCAAATATCATTATCGGCGAACTTTCCTTTTCCGATAACTACTTCTTCTCCTCTTTTCTTGTTAGCTTCATGATCTATGTTAAAAGCAAAGGCTTTTAACATTTCCAATATTTTCTGTCTTATGAACCATTCATTTTCTCCTACACCTGCTGTAAAGACAATAGCTTTTAAGTTGTTAGTCGTACATGCGTATTCGCCAATATACTTTGCTATCCTGTAACAGTATATATCAACAATCTGCATGCTTTCCATGTCGCCTTCAAGTGCTTTCGCTCTTATATCCTGCATCAAATTTGTTCCTGCAAGCCCTTTTAAACCACTATCCTTATTAAGCATTTTTGTTGTCTTTTCG
>JBAZFL010000141.1:0-5447 GCA_041653455.1 Clostridia bacterium | reverse complement strand
AACTCCTGAATTACTTGATTTTATGGGAGGAGATTATTATCCCCTTTATACTAATGTTGTGCAAAAGTACTATCGAGCTGACCACATTTTTATAGGATTCCCAAGCAGATATGTCGAAAGACCTCAATGGAACAGTAATTTTGACAGGCTTTGCGGCAAAGAGAAAAGACTCGAACGAATGAGGACAGAACCTCGATTTGGACTTGCGGTCACAGACTGTGTATTCATGTGCTCCCGTGACGGCATGAAATGGAATCGCACTGATGAAGCATTTATGCGTCCAGGACCGGAAGAGCCATATAACTGGGTATATGGAGACTGTTATCCAGCTCTTGGTGTTGCAGAGACTTATGGAAGCTACCCTGGCACCGATAACTAATTGTCACTGTTTTCATTCAGTAATCACTGGAGTAATATTCCAGCACAATTATGGAGGTATACTATCCGCCTTGACGGGTTCATATCTCGGCATGCAGGTTATGATGAAAAGATACTGGTAACAAAACCATTTATCTTTGAAGGGGATTGTATGCATATCAACTTTTCCACTTCTGCTATAGGGTATCTGTATTTTACACTTCGGACAGAGGAAGGAAGGACTATTGAAAGTGATGAGATTTTTGGAGACAGTACAGACCGTATAGTGGATTTCAAGCATTCAAATATTACAGATTTCGTCGGCAGAAGCGTAGTAATGGAAATTCGGATGAAAGATGCGGATATATACTCTTTCTGCTTTATATGATTCTATACGGGTAATTAGCTTACAGTTAATAACTTATAATAGAGTATTGAGATATATAACACATATATGAATATAAAAAAAGAAAGCAGTGCTTTCTTTTAAGTATTAATTATTCTGATGAGCTTACTCTAGGATAGCGCTAGATTGTATGTGGTCAATTACCATCTGCACTAATGCTGTAAGCTTGAGGTAGTTCAAGCCATAGATTTCTTCGTATTCCGAATAATCTTCAGTTGTCATGTAATTTGTGAAATATGCCTGCACATCATCAGCAGTTGCTTTTATTTTTGCATCTTCTGCTACAGCCTGCATAATCAGATGGGTTCTGGCCACTTTTTCATTTTCCTCTTTATACTGCTCCAAAAGAGCTTCTTGGCTTTCGACATTAACATACTGTATTAAGAACTCATCTAATTCCATTTCATAATAATCCGCATAGTCTTGATAATATCTGATTACTGCGTTATTTTGGAAATCAATAATTATTTCAGGTACTTCTTTTACAGTACTATTATCTTCTAAGTATTCTTGGATGTATTCAGAAATTTTTACATTCTGTACCTGTACCGATAAAGCAGCCTTCATCTGCTCAACGGTCGTCCAACCGTTTGATTCGCCAAAAGTCGTACTTATAAATTCATCTGTTAATTCTGGAAGGACTGACTCTACTATATAGTTGATTGTGACAGTAAAGACTGCATCTTTTCCATTAAGCTCTTCCTTACCGTAATCTATAGGGAAAGTTACTTCAATATCGAAAGTTTCACCAGGATTATGTCCGATAAGCTGTTCAAGAAAATCATCTATATATTCTGTAACTCCGATTGTAACATCGGTTCCTGTGCCTCCGGTAGACCCTCCTTCAAAAGCGACTTCGTCAACTCTTCCGACATAATCGATATTAAGGGTATCTCCATATTCTACTGCTCTGTCAGTTATGTTGTTGTTAACTTTGTGTTCTTCAAGCAGGCTGTCTATGTTTGATTGTATATCCTCATCAGTAACTGTATGCCTGTCTTTTGGTATTGTTATGCCTGTATAATTACCAAGTTCAACATATTTTAACGCTTTCACGCCACGCCAATAACCGTTATTGTCAATATCCCTGCTAAAAGTGAAATTCTGACTCTGGCTGTTGCATCCTGTAAAAATAACTGCGGTTATCACTAATAACGTGATTAAAAGCATTATTGATCTTCTCTTATTCATTTTTCCTCCATATCCGTGGTCTAGCAATTAAAAATTATTATACCATGCTAAACACATCATTTTCAATTATTACACTATAAAGTGATGGTTTTGTGTGCTAATTTAAATATAAACTAATTTTTATGTTTATTGGTGTATAATTAGGTGTGAATAGATGCTTATGCAGGCGGGGTAGTTTTGATGGATATGCGTATGATTTTTGGAATACAGATAATGGTTTTCTTGGTCTGTTTCGTGATTCTAATACAGGAATGGATTCAACACAGGAACAGATACAAAGGGTTAAGCTGCTGGATGGTGATGATGTTCTGTGGTTTTATCGGGTATGCCCTTATAGCCCTAAGGGGTATAGTGCCTGAGTTCTTATCCATTATTGTCGGTAACTTCCTAAATATTGTGGCCTTCGGATTATTCTATACGGGGCTGATTTACTTTTTCAGGATCAAAGCCCCATTTATACACAACATTTTTATTGTTCTAGTCGCAACAATACTTTTAATATACTTCACTTATTTTATTCCGAGTCTTGCATTCAGAATTGTAGTAATCAATATAACATATATAATAATTTTCGCTCAGGCTTTATATCTCTTCCTTTTCAGGATTAAAACATGCCACAAAGGTATTTCATATATATTTATCATAAACATATCGCTTCTTATTCTGCTTAATGTGTACAGGACTATAATGAAGATACTGGATAAATCAGACAATCAGGACTTCTTCAATCAGAATATACATGAAAATATATACTTCATAGTGAACATGATTGTACTTATGTACCTAATGATTAATCTTTCTATGCTAGTATCCAGACGTCTTTTAAATGATGTAACTCAAAGTGAGGAAAAATTTAATACGATATTCCATCAGGCTCCTTATGCTTCTTTAATTACAGAAGCAGAAACAGGAATTATTATAGAAGTGAATAGAGAAATGCTTGAACTAATGGGTTACAAAAGGGAAGAGGTTATTGGCAGATCTGTTCTGGAGCTGAAATTTTACACATCGGAATCCAGAAGAACAGAATTAATTAACCTTGTCACTTCACATGGTAATATTTCCGGTGTGGAGAATGAATTTGTAAGAAAAGACGGTAGCAGGGTTAAAACGCTATTCTCTGCTAACAGTATAAAGATAAACGATAAAAATGCTCTTATATCCACAATGAAGGATATAACTGAGATAACCAATCTTAGAGAAAAGCTTGATTATCTTGCAACTCACGACATGCTGACAGGTCTTCCTAATAGAAGATATTTTCATGAAAGCTTTAGAACAAGAATTGATGATTTGAAAGAGAAAGATCAGAAGTTTGTTGTGGCAATATTTGATATAGACGGATTTAAAAGAATTAATGATACATATGGGCATGATGCAGGAGATAAGGCTTTAAAGCAGATATCCAAAAGAGCTAATGATTTTTTTAAGGACAAAGGGTTTATTGCTCGGTTCGGTGGTGATGAATTCGCGATTCTTTTCAATGATGAAAAAATGGAATATAGGAAAGTACTATCAGATTTTAAGAAATATGTTGATTCTTCTGATGTGAAAGAAGAACCATACAATATGACAATAAGCATTGGAGCTGTCATATGCCCAGATAATGGAACAGATCAGGATGTGCTTTTAAAGATCGCTGATGATGCTCTTTTTCATGTAAAAAAGAATGGAAAAAACGGTATTTCGTTCTATTCGGACATTGCTTGAATAAAACTTGAATGTGAAATATAATTTAGATGCTATAAAAAGTCCAGAGGAGGTGTTCTATGTCAATAGTAGCAGCATTCATATTTCCGCATCCTCCTATTATCCTTCCTCAAATAGGAAAAGGTGAAGAAAAGAAAATCCAGAAAACCATAGATTCATACAGGGAAGCCTGCACAACGATAGCGCAATTGAAACCGGATACTATAGTTTTAGCATCTTCTCATTGCGCAATGTATTCTGATTATCTGCATATATCATCAGATGAATATTTTGAATCAGACATGTCAGGTTTTGGAGCTGGTTCAGTATCTGTGAGCGTGAAGTATGATACTGAGTTTCTAGAGAAATTAATGCAGGTTATAAAAGACAAAGGCATTCCTGCAGGCATAAAAGGTTATGAGGATACTGGAAGGGATCATGCAAGTGTTATACCTTTAGTATTTTTAAATGAAGTATATAAAGAGTACAGACTCATTAGAATGGGTATTTCCAATCTGCCTTTCGAAACGCACTATAAACTAGGCATATGCGTATCACAAGCTGCTGATATGCTTGACAGAAGGACTGTATTCATTGCAAGTGGGGATTTGTCTCACAAGCTGAAAGTTTTCGGGCCATATGGTTATTCAAAACAGGGAGAGCAGTATGATGAGATAGTTACAGAGGCAATGAAAACAGGAAATTTTTCAAAATTCATGGATTTTTCTGATGAATTTCTTGAAAAAGCAGCAGAATGCGGACATCGAACATTCATAATAATGGCAGGAGCTCTAGATAAAAAAGAAATAGTACCACGACTATTATCTCATGAAGATACTTTCGGAGTAGGATATGCAGTAGCTTCATTTATCATCAAAGAAAATGAATTAGTCGATAAAAATGTTATGTTGCAAAACACTGATGAATATGTGGCATTAGCAAGATACTCAGTTGAGTATTTTGTTAAAAACAATAAAAGAGCGATGTTGCCTGATAAATTATCAAAGGAATTATTAAAGCAAAAAGCAGGTGTTTTCGTTACACTAAAAAAAGACGGTGATTTAAGGGGCTGTATAGGCACAATTACGCCGGCTGCTAACTGTATTGCAGAAGAAATCCTTCAAAATGCTGTAAGCTCCTGTTCTTGTGATCCAAGATTTTATCCTGTAAGTGAAGAGGAGCTGGATAAGCTTGAATACAGTGTAGATGTCTTGAAACCAGCGGAAAAAATTTCCAGTATTAATGAGCTGGATGTGAATAAGTACGGAGTAATAGTCACATCAGGTTTCAGAAGAGGACTACTGCTTCCAAATTTGGAAGGGGTAGATACTGTGGACCAGCAGGTGGATATCTCTCTTAGAAAAGCCGGGATTGGAAGACATGAGAAGTATGAAATGGAAAGATTCGAGGTTGTAAGGCATAAATGAAGATTAAATGCCCGATTTGTCCTCATGAATGCATGCTTTTTGAAGGACAGACCGGATTGTGCAATGCAAGAATGAATAGGGATAATGAAATAATATGTAAGAACTATGCAAAACTTACATCAATTGCTTTGGACCCTGTAGAGAAAAAGCCGCTATACAGATTTTTCCCAGGGAAGATGATACTATCTGTAGGAAGTTATGGATGCAATCTTAAATGTCCATTTTGCCAGAATCATGATATATCCATGGCAGATGATAACGAGGTGAAGACTTATTATACACCTCCGGATTTTTTAGTTAATATGGCTTTATCTATGAAAGATAGAAATAATATTGGCATAGCATATACATATAACGAACCTCTGATTTCGTATGAA
>JBAZFL010000140.1:0-5460 GCA_041653455.1 Clostridia bacterium | reverse complement strand
AAATATTATTGCCTAGTATTCCATACTCCTTAGCTTGTTTTATTGCTATGTTAAGTCTTTTTACTGCTATCGGATATTCAGCTCTTACATAAATATAACCTTGATTAGAACCAATTGCATAACCTGCGATAGCCATTGCTTCTAATATGCTGTGAGGATCTCCTTCAAGAACTGATCTATCCATAAATGCTCCTGGATCTCCTTCATCTGCATTACAGCATACATACTTCTGATCATTTTGAGCAGCTGCGGCAAATTTCCATTTTAATCCTGTTGGGAATCCTGCACCACCTCTTCCGCGAAGACCTGAGTCAAGTATTAATTTAATAACATCCTGTGGCTGCATTTTAGTAAGTACATTACCCAATGCTATATAACCGTCTCTCTCAATATATTCATCAATATGTTCAGGATTTATATTACCACAGTTTCTAAGAGCTATCCTTATTTGCTTTTTAAATGATTTTGTTTCAAGAATGTTCTTTATACAGCTATCAGAATCATCGCAAATCAAATAATCTGTACATGGTTTTCCTTCAATAATATGTTGTTGCATTATATCAGCTGCTTTTTTTGCATCAACTTTTACATATGTATATCTATCACCTTTTGAATCATATACTTCAACTATAGGTTCGAGACGACAGATACCAATACAGCCTGTAAGCTGTATATCGATGTTATTTAAATTTTTATCTAAAGCAAATTTTTTAAGTTCAGCCATTACTGGATTTGCTCCTGCAGCAATACCACATGTAGCCATTCCAACAAGAATCCTATAGTCAAGTTTTTTGGCGACTTTTTGCCTTATTTCGTTTAATTCAGTTAAAGATTTCATTAATATCCTCCATTTACCTGATTAATACTTTTTAAGTATTTTTGCGACATCGCTTGGCACCAAAGTTCCATAAACGTCTTCATTTATCATCATAACGGGTGCAAGACCACAAGCTCCGACACATCTGCAAGCATCAAGTGAGAACTTACCGTCTTTAGTGCATTGGCCCACTTCAATTCCAAGCTGTTTTTTAAGTTCATCAAGTATATTGCTTGATCCCTTTACATAGCATGCAGTTCCTAAACATACCTGAATTTTGTATTGTCCCTTAGGGTAAAGTGAAAACTGGGTATAGAATGTTACAACTCCATACACTTCAGATAATGGAAGTCCTAGCGCATTTGCGACTGTTTCCTGTACGGATAATGGAAGATATCCGTAAATTTCCTGAGCCTCATGAAGTACAGGAATCAAAGCACCTTTTGTATCTTTATGCTTATCCAATACCTCTTGCAGCTTCTTTTCTTTCTCGTCCAGATTACAATTCTGACACATTAAGTTTACCTCCGACATAGTTTTAGCGTATAACCTTAGACATTATATCACAGAAGATTGTTATTTCAATAACAATATTGAAATAGATAATTTTATTTATAACATTTTTGAATTTAAAGTTTTTTATTTAATTTATGCGAACACCTTTGTTAATTGTGAATAAGTAATTAAAATCTTGATCTAGTATATTTATATCAGCATAATAGTTTGTATTTAAGAAGCCATTATCCTTAAGTAACATTACTTTAGCTGGATTTGAAGTCGCTGATTTTAAAACAGTCGTTTTATCAAAACCGTTATTTATCATATTATATACTCCTTGAGACATAGTTATACTGCTTCCTGCAATAGTGCCAGAAGCATCCATAACTAAACCATTTTTTACATTAACTTCAAGGCCTCCAAGCAAGTATTTCCCTTCAGGCATCAAAGTAGCAGATATCGAGTCAGTTATCATTATTAAATTTTCAGGTTCTTTACATTTAAACAATATCTTAAGCATATCTTTACTTACATGATGAAAATCAGGTATATATTCACAAGATACAAAATTATCAATAAGTGCTGCTCCTGTTATACTGACATCGCGATGATGCATCAATGGCATTGCGTTAAAATGATGAGTTGAGAGCCTATACCCTGCTTTAAAAGCATCAAAGGCTTGTTCTGCAGAACATTCAGTATGTCCGAATGAAACAATTTTCTTATTCTTAATTAAATATGCTGCTAATAAATAATCATAATCTAGTTCGCATGCGATAGTTACTCTTTTTACTAACGTTTCATATTCACCAGTCATTTTTATATATGCTTCAATTGAAGGTTTTAATATAAATTCCTTTTTATGTGCACCTGACTTATTTATGTTCAAAAATGGTCCTTCAAGATGTATGCCACAAAATGCAGGATGTTTTATATTATAATAATGCGACAGTAACTTGTATATTCTATTATAATCCATTGCCACTGTGGTAGGATAAACAGAAGTGGTACCATTCTTTACATAACAGTCAAAATAACTATTTATATCAAATTCTGTTGAATATGAAAAATCCATTCCGCATATTCCGTGAGTATGTATATCTATGAATCCAGGTACTGCAAAACAGCCTTTTATATCTATTGCATCGTTATGATGTGTGCTTTTTCTTATATCAATAATTCTATCATTATTAATATATATATCATTTAAACCTTCACGAAATCTTTCACCATCAAATATTGAACAATTACCTAAGATCATAAAAATATCCTCCTATAGCTTTGTTTTCGACAAATAATCAAGCCCATTACCTAATAACTGTTTATATATATTATTATCATTTATTTCTTCTTTAACTGCCTGCTGAGCAAGCTTAAGTATTTCTATATCATTATAAATATTTGCAATTTTAAAATCAGGAAGCCCATGTTGTTTAGTTCCAAAAAAATCTCCAGGACCTCTGAGCATCAGATCCTGTTCAGAAATATAGAAACCATCATTTGAACTTACCATTGCATCCATTCTTTTTTTTGATATCTCAGAGCCAGACTGATTGAAAAGTATGCAGTATGATTGCTTATCAGAACGTCCTACTCTACCTCTTAACTGATGTAATTGAGAAAGACCAAATTGCTGAGCATCTTCAATAATTATTAATGTTGCATTTGGAATGTCTATACCTACTTCAATTATGCTTGTAGTTACAAGTATATTGATTTCATTATTAACTAATTTATTAAATATCCTATTCTTTTCTTTATTATTCATTTCTCCATGAAGCATTTCAATTGTTAAGGAAGGCATAATACTAAGTATTTCGTTGTACTTATTTATAACATTACTTGTATCTAATATTTCATTTTCAAAAATTGAAGGACATACTATAAAAACCTGTTCCTTTCTTAAGATTGTTTTTCTAATGAAATCATTAATTCTTTCTCTGAAAGATTCATCAACTGCATAAGTCATTACCTTTTTTCTATTTTTAGGCAATTCTTTAACAGAGGAAATATCTAAATCTCCATATAGTATTAATGCAAGTGTTCTTGGAATAGGAGTTGCTGACATTACAAGCAGATGTGGCATTTTGGATTTAGATGAGAATAGTGTTCTCTGCGCTACACCGAATCTATGTTGTTCATCTGTAATGCAAAGAGCAAGATTTTTAAATACTACATCATCCTGAATAATAGCATGAGTTCCAATAATAAAATCAGTTTCATGGTTCCCTATTTTTTTTAATACTTCCTGTTTATCGCTTTTTTTCATATTTCCTGTTAAAAGAACTGTTTTTATACCAAATTGGCTTAATAAACTTAAAGCAGTATTATAATGCTGGGAAGCAAGAATTTCTGTTGGAGCCATAAATGCGCTTTGATAGCCGTTTTCGA
The DNA here is from genome assembly GCA_041653455.1 of Clostridia bacterium. Taxonomy (GTDB): domain Bacteria; phylum Bacillota; class Clostridia; order DUPQ01; family DUPQ01; genus DUPQ01. The sequence continues at coordinate 1,754 of JBAZFL010000140.1, read as the reverse complement.
ATGCGCTCAATACTGCGAAAAACGCAATTACAGTTTTACCGCTCCCTACATCGCCTTGTAAGAGACGATGCATTGGATATCCGCATTTTAGATCATTTCTAATTTCGTTTATTGCTGTTTGCTGAGCATTTGTTAATGCAAAAGGGAGAGATTCAGTAAATTTATCTGAAATGATGAATTTACTGATAGGCATTGGTGATTTATCTTTCTTAATATTATCTTTTAATGTAAATAGTGCTAACTGCATCAAAAAAAATTCCTCAAAAACTAGCCGTTTTCTAGAATTGAAAAAGTCATTGTCAGATGAAGGAAAATGTATATTCTTAACTGCGTATTCTTTGTCACAAAGATCATATCTTTTTTTTAAATATTCAGGAAATGGATCTTTGACTAACTCATTTATATATGCAACAGCTAACCTGACTGCTTTTCGTATTTCATATTGGCTAATATTGCTATTTTTCGAATATACAGGCTGAATAATAAAAAATTCCTTTTCATTATATGAAAATTCAGGATTGGATATGTTATTAAAAAATCCTTTTTTTTCAACTTTTCCATATACAAATATTGCTTTTTCATTTTTTAATATATTTTTTAGATAAGGCTGATTAAACCAAGTAATATTTATCTGTCCGGTTTCATCATTAAGAATTGCTGTAGTAATATGTAATTTTCGTCCATATGTAAGCTTTTTATAACATATATTAGATAACATTCCCTTGAGTGCAATGTTTTCACCTTCTGATGCATCTGAAATATGCGATACTCTAGACTTATCAATATACATTCTTGGATAATACTCCAGTAAGTCGCTAATATTGTTTATACCAAGGCTGTTTAATTTTTCAACGGCTTTTAGACCTATACCTTTAAGGTTTATTAATTCATTCATCTGAACAATTCCAGTTTTTCAATAATAGTGTTTAGTACTTTAGAGCATGAATCATTAAAAACAAAATCTGCTTTTGTATCATGTAATGTTTTTGCCTTGTTTATTATGATCAGGCAGTCTTTATTATAGTAATCAATAAATGAAGCTGCAGGATATACTGAAAGGCTTGTGCCTGCAACAATAATGACATCAGCATCACTGATTGAATATATTGATTTTGTAATGATGTCTTCATTAAGTTGTTCTTCATAGAGGATGACATCAGGTTTTACAAGTGAATTACATATATTGCATCTTACAATCTTATCTTTTTGGTCAAGCATGTTGTTTAGAGAATAGTATTTACCACATTTAATACAATGATTACTATTAATATTTCCATGCAGCTCCAGTACATTTTTATTATGTGCGATATTATGAAGATCATCTATATTCTGAGTTACAACAGTTACATCATATTTCATATTCTGAATTTTTGAAATACCATAATGGAAATCATTAGGTTTTGTATCCGCATGAACTACATTGTCAAAATAGAATTTATAAAATACTTGTGGATTAGAGAAAAAGAAACTATGACTTAATATAGTTTCAGGACTATATCCATTATATTTTTCTGCATAAAGTCCATTATCGCTTCGAAAATCTGGTATTCCGCTTTCTGTCGACACACCAGCACCAGTAAAGAATACGATTTTATTAGACTTTATAATTCTTTCTACAACATTATCGAATATCATATTATTTCAATTGTATATTCAAGCATATCAGTTTTTTTTGGCATTATATCTCGAATACCGATTTTATTTTCAATTTTTTTATCAATGAAGTTACAGTCTGGGAGACTTGACCATGGCTC
>JBAZFL010000139.1:0-5481 GCA_041653455.1 Clostridia bacterium | reverse complement strand
CCATTAGGACAAGATGAGGTTTGAAGTCAATAAAGTAATTAAAAACATTCTTGAAATCCGAAATATACTGTGCATCGTAACCCCATGTTTCAATATGTTTTTTTAAGGAAGAAGCTATAACTAAATCATCCTCTACAATTAGTATCTTATACATTTTCAATCCTAAGATATATTTTATAATATTCTATCACAAATTTATTAGAAATTATCCTCTTCTATGTTCTTCTTTTGACAGATACATATATTGGTCTGCTCTTTGCAAAAGATCGTCAACTGTTTCATCTTTTCTGCATGTGGCAATCCCAAAACTCAATGATATACTATTACCATTTCCAAATCTGTACAATGATATGTTGTGAGCTACTTTTTCCGCTATTCTGATTATATCCATGTAATCCGTATTTGGACAGATTATTAAGAATTCCTCTCCGCCCCAGCGTCCTACTATGTCCTGATCACGTACGGAAGAAAGCAGGATATTTGACACGTCTATAAGTACTTTATCGCCAGTCAGATGGCCGAATGTATCATTAACTGATTTGAATTGATCGATATCTGCTATGATAATAGAAATATGCTGTTCGCAGTTCTTTTCAGGATTAATATATTCATTAAGAGTTTCATCAAGCTTATATCTGTTATATAAATTTGTTAGTCTGTCTGTAATAGACATTACATAAAGCTGCTTATTTTTACTAACTAATGATTCCTCTGCTCGCATCTTGCTTTTTTCATAAAATACGATGAGTAATACCAGGCTTATGCTCGCTCCGGCGATGTTTATAATGGAAATGTAATCAAATGCAGCCGGTTCCCAGTTCTTATGTGAGAATATGATGTACAACAGGATCGCAATACCCAAAGAAAAAGTCGCAATTCTTCCTTTCTTTCTTCCGAGTATGAAATATACGAAAGGAGGGTATACTGAAAACCAAAAAAGTCCGAAGTGATCATTCTTTACCAAATAAGTGAATGATGCCATAAGGAAAGTAGTTAATATTACTGCAAAAATAGAACAAAGATGCAGTTTATCCGTCTTATGAAAAAATATGATTACTACAACCGATAATACCGATATTAATAAATGGCAGAATATAAACATCGGATATTTGGTTTTTACTATATTCAGTATTGCGAAAACCATGCAAAAGATTACCATTGAAGACAGAACCGCATTAAGCAGATAAGCTTTCCCATAATCAGGATCATCCTTTTGGTATCTGTGGTTATTTGTAAGGAATCTATTCAGTATTCTTTTTCTGTTAGCCAAATAAAGCCCTTTCCTAATCTTAAAGTAATGTTTATACCATTATACACTATTTGTAATATTATCAAGACTAAAATGACAAAAAAATGAAAGCTGGGTAAAATACGGGACAAGTTGTTATGCCTGATGGCTATTAATCCTATTTCTTCCTTCTTTTTTTGCTTTATATAACGAATTATCTGCTTTTCGAATTAGCGAATCAATGGTTTCTCCTTTAGAACATGCAGCAGTTCCAAAACTCATTGTAATCTGGCCTAACCCACAGAAATCCTGACTGCAAATCTGATCTTTAATGTTCTTTGCCAGTTTGTTTGCTTCGATGACATTTTTTTCAGGACAGATAATTAAAAATTCCTCACCGCCCCATCTTCCTACTACATCTTTGCCCGTAGCAAAGGATTTGAATATAGAAGCTATTTCAATTAAAACCTTATCCCCGACAAGATGCCCGTAGTTATCATTTATAGATTTGAAAAAATCAATATCTGCAATGATTACAGAAAAAGATTTCTCGCAGTCTTTACTATTTTTTAGCGAATTATATAGAACCTCATCAATCATATATCTATTATACAGCCCAGTGAGCCTGTCAGTCACTGACATTATTTCCAGCTCTTTATTCTTAATCACTAGAGCTTCATAAGCATATTCCTTGCTTTTTTCATAGAAAATGACCATAAGTACTATACAGGTTATAGTTCCGAAAATGTTTAAAAAGGAATGCAATCCGAAAAGCGCTGGTTCCCAGTGAGGATAGCTTACATAGATATATATAAATACAAGCAGGGAAAAAACAAATGTAGCAATATGGCCTTTTTTTCTGCCAAGTAAAAAGTACGCATATGGTGGATATGTCGCAAACCAGAATAACCCATAAAAATCGTTACCGACAATATATATAAAGGAAGATAAAAACAAAGTGAGAAGTATAACTGAGATAATGGTAGTTATTTCAAGTTTATTTGTTTTATGGAAATATATCATAGTAAGTAAAGTTGCAGCCATCAGGATAAAGTTAATAATAAATATAGCAGGAGTAACCATTGTAAAGATATTAATTATTCCATATACAAGAAAAGCTATTGGAAGTACTAAAAGACTTATATTAAGCAGATAAACCCTGCTGTATTCAGGGTCATATTTACTGTATCTGTTATTGTTAGTGATGAATTGTGACCATGCATTACTTTTCTTCATTACTAATTACTCCGATCGTATTCCTTGTCAGATATTGTAAATATATCTATCTTTATTATACACTATTCTATATGATATCTATAAAAAGATTAGTAATATATGGATCAAGTGTTACACCTGATGCTTTTTTAATCTCATCAAGTGCTTCTTCCTTAGTAAAAGCTGAACTGCTTTTTCTGTTTATCAATGCATCATATGCTTCTGCTACTGCGATAATTCTTGCGATCAAAGGAATCTCAGATTCTTTTAACCCTTTAGGATATCCAGTTCCGTTCCATTTTTCATGATGGCAGTATATTCCCTCTGCAATATCCAAAGTTTCATCAAACAAATTGAGTATCCTGTATCCATGTACTGGATGAAGATGAAACTGTTCTCTTTCCTCATCTGAATAATTTTCTTTTTTAAGTATGTCCTCTTCAAGAACAATTTTACCTATATCATGCATATATCCGGCAAGTTTTATCTTCTTTACCATTGGTTCGGTAAGTTTCATTGCATTAGCGATTTTCTCTGCTAATTCCGATACATTATGTGAATGAGTTACTTCTCTTGGGCTTCTTTCATGTAAAGTGTTTATCAAATCCTTTAACAGGTTTGAATTATTGTTTTTTCTGTTCATAACTTTTTCACGATACATCTTATTCTCAGCTGTGCTTATCGCCTGTTCAATTGTTATCCTGTCATCTATTATAGTATCAGAACCGATTGATATACTGCACATAATTGCCGCAATTTTAGTTCTGCCTATTTCCTCTTTAATTGCTTGAACGATATTAGATGCTTCTATAGAATTCGTATTGGGAAGAAGGATAATGAATTCATCACCTCCAATACGTGCCACGAAGGAATTAGTATTTGCATTCTCTTCTAGTATTTGAGCTGCTTTAATAATAAGATCGTCGCCTGTAGCATGACCGAATATATCATTAGTCATTTTAAGCCCGTTAATATCAGCAAAGATGACTGAATATGGCATACTGCTTAAAAGATCAATATTATCAATAGTCTCTTCAAATTTTCTTCTGTTTGCAAGTCCGGTAAGTACATCATGATAACTTAGATATTTAATTCGTTCCATGTTGAGTTTTTTCTGTGAAATGTCTAAAAAAGTTACAACTGCACCGATTACATTACTATTTTTGTATTGAGGATATGAATGAAACTCAACATATATGATGCTTTTGTCAGATCTCAGGAATTCGCCATTGTCCTCATGAAGGGCTTGTCCATTTTTCATATATTCAATAATCCTGCATCCGCTATGTGCATTTTTGTCAGAATCAAATAACAGGTCGTGCATCCTTTTTCCTAAAAGCTGTTCCTCGGTATCATAACCTAATATCTTTAAACAGCTGTTATTGCAGAATGTGCATATGCCATCAAGATCAACTCCATATATAGCCTCAGCAGTGGAATTAAGAATTATCTGCAGCCGTTCTTTGCTTTCTTTAAGCTGTTCGTTTGTTGCTATAAGCTTATCTGTTCTTTCGTCAACAGTTTTCTCAAGATTACCTATCAGATTTTTAAGCCGTTCTGTCATATCGTTAAAAGAGTAGGAAAGTTTGCCTATTTCATTGTCCTGAATAACAGGAATTTTTACATCCAGATTACCATCAGATATATCAGCTGCATAAACAACCAGATTGTTTAGCGGTTTGATGAGCTTGTCAGATAATATATGATACAGAAGAGAAGATATCGCTAAAGATATTACAGTAAATAAAATGAAAATGCTCATATTATCCTTGAATGATTCAAGATAGTATCTATGTGGGACTGATGTAGCTATAATTAAATTTATATTACCATGCGAATATTCACTGAATGAATAGTAATTTCCTCGAATGAGGCCTCCATTTGAGAAGGATTTATCAGATGTATTAATATATTTGAGATATTGATTATATATACCATACTCTTTAATATGAGAATCCGGTAAAGTCTGTTTCGATTCAGAATCGAAAAGTACCATTTCTGTGCTCTTATCAATTATATATGCAGAGTCTTTGTAATCTGTCATCAGATCATTTATAGTGCTGTATACTCCTAATAAATCTATTTCAATGTATAATGCGCCAGTGTAAATACCATTTTCATTAATAATCGGATAGATATTCTTAATGGCCGGAAGAGTTGACCAGTTAGATATGCTTACAGATGAAGAGCTGATTGCTCTTGATTCTATTATCTGCTTGTACCATTCATCGTAATTAATATCTGATACGAAACTTTCCGCATCTGAAGATGAAATACTGATTTGAGAATCAGGCTGCTTTGATGCAAAGTGAATTTTCCCATTAATATCGATATATCCAAAAATAGAAATATTATCGCTGTGGTTTTTCAGAAAGCTTATAAGCATGCTATTTCTTGCAGATTCATCATCCATCGAAACAATGCTGCTTGATATCATGTCTTCATATACTTTATTTATATGGTCTGTAATATCGATATTGCTTTTTATTATATTGCATATTTTATTATTCAGTTCAGTACATGCTGTATCAGCTTCTTTACGTGCGGCATCTATGGAATTATTGAAAAGAGTATAAATAATGACTGTAAAGGCTATGGCTACCAATATAGTATACACGATAATTACTACACTCTTAATGGATAAACCTTTTTTCGTATCTATTTTCAAATCAAATCCTCATTCATTTTACATACATATATAATCCGAAATAAATATTAACAAGCGGTCGACCAGTCATATTTAGCCCTTTCAATATGGTGGATCGTCTCCGGGCCCATCTTTGCATTAACACCTCTTTTCTCAAAGATGATAATAAAGGAATTATATCACACAATAAATAAGAATGAATAACGATTATATTTAAAAAATAAGTGTTTTTATTAATTATGGTGCTAATATCAATCAAATTTCGTATTTTTTTTATAATTTGCAATATATTAAAAGAGACTCACTATCGTTTGATAGTGAGCTCTTTTGAGATTGGTACTGCTAGTAAATGTACTATTAGTCACCTAAACAGGAACCGCTTCTAAGATTC
>JBAZFL010000138.1:0-5489 GCA_041653455.1 Clostridia bacterium | reverse complement strand
GCAAAACCCAGTGGGATATAGCCACTAAAGAAGCTTCCACCCTATCATTTGGAACTGAAGAACCGGTAATGGACTACTTTCTTATAACCGGAGAAACCATGCAGGAAATCCTTTTTAATTACTGCAGGCTTACAGGATTTTCTCCTGTCCCGCCAATTTGGAGTTTCGGATTGTGGATGAGCCGTAACAGTTACATGAATTGGGATGTCGTCTTCGATGTCGCTAAAAATATTCGCCAGAATGCTATTCCCTGCGATGTATTGCATCTTGATACAGCCTGGTTCAAGGATGATTGGAATTGTGATCTGAGATTTTCAGAGGAAAGATTCCCCGACCCTGAAAAGAACATATCAAATTTGAATAAAATGGGATTCAAAATTTCAGCATGGCAGTACAACTTCATACCGCCAAGAGAAGATAATATTAACTATATCGAAGCAAGGAAAAAAGGGTATCTTGCACTTGATGATGAAGGTAATGTATTCAGACACAACAATGAAATGCCAGGTTCATGGAAAAATGATTCTATTATAGATTTTTCCAATCCAGAAGCATGCGAATGGTATGCTAATCAGATAAAACAAGTAATAAAAACAGGTATTTCTGCAATAAAAACGGATTTTGGAGAAGGTATACCTATAGAAGCCAAGTATATGAATATATCTGGAAAACGTTTTCACAATCTTTACTCTCTGGCGTATAACAGCGTTATATTTAACGCCTGTAAGGATGTTTCTGGCGAAAATATAGTATGGGCACGTTCTGGAACTGCTGGCAGTCAGAGATATCCTATTCACTGGGGTGGAGACAGCCAGTGCACGTTCGAAGGACTTCAAGGAACACTACGTGGAGCACTCTCAATAGGATTGAGCGGATTCGTGTTCTATTCGCATGACATAGGCGGCTTTATAGGCAGACCAACTCCTGAGTTATATATAAGATGGGCTCAGTTAGGTCTTTTATCCAGCCATTCAAGATGCCATGGAGGAGGTAACACAAATAGTAGAGAACCTTGGTCTTTTGGGGAAGAAGCAAATCGCATCTTCAAAAAATTTACTGATTTAAGATACAGCCTGCTTCCTTATATAATTACAGAAGCTCATTACTGTGCTGAAAACGCAATACCTATGATGAAAGCTATGGTTTTAGAAGACAATAATGACATTAACTTGTACTCAATAGAAGACCAATATATGTTTGGAAGATTTCTTTTAGTTGCTCCAATTTTGGAGTCAATGGACAAGAGCAGTAAAAGGAAAATATATCTTCCCAAAGGCATATGGTTTGATTACTGGACGAAAAAAAGAATTAAGTCCCAAGGAATGTGGATCGAAGTATATGTTTCTATCGATATTATACCCGTTTTTGTAAAAAATGGAGCCATACTGGCATATAAAAAGAATAATATGGTAAATACCGAGGAAAGCATATACCCGATAGTCAGAATTGAGTCATATGGAAAAGATTCTTTTTATACTGTTAATGACGGGAAAAGCATATTTGAAATCGATGTAAATGACAGGAATATTTCTTTACCTGAATACAGCAAAATTGAATTTCATCATTTCAATTGATATAACATGCTATGAGGGCTGACATGGAAATAAAAAAGATTAACAGGAATGACATTAGAATACTAGAACAGGTTAAAAATCTTCTTTTGGAAGCATTTCCCCATTCATATTATTGTTGTGCGGATGATGAAGTTGTAAAACTGATATCTGAAGATAGAATCTTAATTGGAGCATTTAATGATAATGGTATTCTATTAGGTTTTGCAGGAGCAATTCCTCAGTACTCAAATACAGGCTGGGAACTGCATCCAATTGTAATAAAGGAAGAATTCAGATTCAGAGGAATAGGCTCAATGCTCTTAAAAGGTTTAGAGGATGCAGTTGATGAAAAGGGCGGTATCACAATTTATCTGGGTACTGATGATGAGTTTGGCAAGACTTCTCTTTCAGGAAATGACCTTTATGATAATCTATTTGATAAAATAAGAGATATTACAAATATCAGAAAACACCCATTTGAATTTTATATAAAAAACGGATATAGGATAGTGGGGGTAATACCTGATGCTAACGGATTAGGAAAGCCTGACATAATAATGGCTAAAAGAATAACCAACAGAAAAGAAGGATTGATAGAATGAAAATTCAGATGCCATCAAGTAAAATAATACAGGAAAAGAAAGAACTTGTCCTCGACAGGATTTACAATTATCATTTAAAAAAAATGGCTGGTTCAAAAGGAAACATCTTCCTAATATCCAACACATATCCTGGTGTATGGTTAGAACATGCATATGATGCAGTCTCCTGGGTAAATTATGACAAGTCAGACCCATCTGTATCAGTAAATCAGATACGACTTTTTCTAGACCGGCAGAAACCCGATGGGCAATTCCCCTGTTATGTGATAGATCCTGACAAAAAAACCGGTTTTAAAAATCTTGTCGGATAGCCAAACACAGGAATGTGTATCCTTTTCAAGATTGTGCCTTGAAACATGTATTCAAAACAATGATATGGAGCTTCTAAAGGAATGTTATGAGAAATGCAAAAAATGGGACAGCTGGCTAATTGCTAACAGGATGACAATGAAAACAGGCCTTATAGAAATGTTTTGCGGATTTGACACAGGCCATGACAACAGCGGAAGGTTTGAAAAAATTAAGTATAAAGGGAATTTTTCGGAAGATGCAAAGGATTATCCATATGATGATGAATCTCTTCCCTACATCACTCCTGATATGAATGCTGTTTTTTATGGGTCCAAAACTGCTCTTTCGGTAATGGCAGGAAAATTAGGTTTTCAGGATGAAGCTCATGCTTGGAAACAATCCGCACATGAAGTAAAGAAAAAAATAATGGAAATATGTTATGACGAAGAGGATGATTATTTCTATGATATCGACAAAAATGGAAATAAAGTAAAATGCAGATCCATATCCATAACAAATATGTTCTGCGAAAGCGTGCTTGATATGGATATAGCAAAAAGAATCTTCTATAAATATCTTGAAAATCCACAGGAATTTAAAACTAACTACCCATACCCGGCAGTATCAATTTCTGATCCATTATGGAAACAGAATCTTCCTGGTAACTCATGGGGTTTTTATTCACAGGGTCTTGTTGCTCTTAGAACATTGAGATGGATGGATAAATATGGATTTGACAGCCAGTTGGAAGAAAACATGAGAGCCTGGATAAGCGCATGGTGCATGACAGATAAGTTAAATTTCGGTCAGGAGCTTCATCCTCTCACTGGAGAACCTTCTACCTGTGGAAACTGGTATTCATCTACAATGCTGTATTTTATACATTCATTAAAAAGATTAGGTCTGTAGACTGCAGTTAATGTTTAAATACATTGACACATGATTTCGATAAAAGTATACTTTTAGTAGATAAACAGTGGTTAAGTAAAAATTCTTCAAGGGGGTAGATAAAATGTACGGAACACCGCTAAAAACCAACAGAAGCCTAGGAAGATTCCTTCTCTTCACGATAATTACATTCGGAATATACAGTATAGTATATTTCTACTGTGTAGGAAGAGATTTGAATACGATTAATTCCAGGTATGACGGCAAGAAATCTATGAATTTCGTTCTTCTTATGTTAGTAGCTCCATTCACCATGGGTATAGCTGCATTAGTCTGGATGCACAGAATAAGCGATCGTGCAGGTTGGGCTCTAGCACATAGGGGTATTAATTACCAGTTCAACTCAAACACATTCTGGTTATGGAGCATTTTAGGATCTATAATATTTGTTGGACCGTTTGTATATGTCCACAAACTTTCTACTGCAATGAACTATATATGCAATGACTATAACACAAGGGGATATCAATGATCTGACCTAATACTTAAGGCCGTAACCTCTACACAAGGTTGCGGCTTTTTATTATTCCTCGAATATACCTCCGCTGGAACTGTAAAAAGTATCGTCAAGTATAAATATGCCTTTATCAGGCTTTGTGAAGTTATTGTTTTTCATTGGATGATCAGCCATCATAATTTTCCAGTTCGAGTAATTCTGAGCTCCATTGCTTTCTATTATTCCTATCTTCATTCCCTCTATAGCTGGAAGTCTTGAGGCATAATTCTTATTTATCTCCACAAGCATCGGTGTTACCGTCAAATCAGCGCAAAAAACATTAATATTGTTCTTAATGGCAATTTTTGCTACCTGATTTGTAACAGTTATCGTCTTTGCAATAGGTTTTAATGCAAAAGCCTTGTAACCGCGCTCTATTTTCCTTATCGCATCAGCTTCATCATGTACTGATTCATCTGCAGCAACTGTAACTTTTAAAGGTGAAACATCAATATCATTATGCTCATCAAAAGGTTCCTCAAGCAGAACAATCCTTTCATACGCGCCTATCTCTTTTGCATATTCCAAAAGCTGCTGCATTCTTTCTAAAGCATCATATCTTCCGTTCGCATCAAGGTAGTATGCAACATAACCGGTATCAGTATATATTGTTTTATAATGTTTCAAAATATCATGTATCTGAAGAAGCCTTTTTTTATCCTGATTGAGCATTTTTGACATGTCATTATCATTATCTGGGTCAGCTCCTATCTTTATCTTAAAAATACATACTCCGTTATCTGCAAGATTTTTTATCTGTTCTGCAGAGGTATTATATGTAATTAATGGTATAAGAGCAAGCTTGTCCTGCCTTATATTCGAAATACCTATAAAGGATGCAAAAAAATCAAATTCATTTTTCCTCATATGTCTTGTGTACAACATCCTTAATGCGTTGTCTATTGGCACTAGCGCATTCAAAATAAATGTTTTTCTTGGGAATATTTTCAAAACTGTATTTGCATAACTCATAGCTTGAGTAAAGATTTTCTCAAATATTATCTCTGGTTCAATAAAATACATACCTTTTAATAAATCACATACATATGAAGTTATGCTGAACATATATTCATTGGCTTTCTGTTCTTTTACTGATGCATACAAAGAACCGTCGGACCATAAGACTCCTTGTATTGAATGGCCTGATACTCTATGCTCTTTACTATCCAGATTTACAGATACCGTCCATATACAGCTTGAAGAACCTCCTTTAAATCCAAAAGGTGTTATCAGTGGCTCAATTTCATATTTGCATGCAGCATTTTCAATTTTAATCATATAGTTTTTCCTTTATAATCTTAATCTTATATCAAACAACAGAACATTTCTATAATAATATGCAGATTCAAGTTGTACTATATTGTCTTTATTTTTATATACCATTTGCAGTATTTTAAAATTATTACGGTATATATCGCATTATTTGCTTTTTTAGACTTATATTTAATTGTGTTGCTATTTGGTTATTTATGATACACTTTACTTAAGGAGTGATGTAATGTCAAAAAACTTTCTTTACGGCATAAATACATACTGGGTTGAAAAAAGCATTTATCCTGAAAATAGCGCCATTGAAAATCATACCCATGATTTCTTCCA
>JBAZFL010000137.1:0-5496 GCA_041653455.1 Clostridia bacterium | reverse complement strand
GATTTTAGAGAAACTTAAGGAAATGGAACATTACGGATATCATTTTGAAGCAGCAGATGCATCCTTTGAATTGCTTGTAAAAAGGACTATGGGTTTATATAAACCTCATTTTAACCTGGTACTTTATAAGACAATGGGTGAATTCCCTGTACCAGTTGGCGGAATGCCTGCTTCAGCTACTATTAAAGTTGAAGTTGACGGAAAAGAAGAGATAACTGCTGTTATGGGAAACGGACCTGTTAATGCTCTAGACCTTGCACTAAGAAAATCGCTTACTGTTTTTTATCCAGCAATTAAGGATATACGACTGACAGACTACAAAGTCCGTGTACTAGAGGAAAATAGCACGACTGCAGCTAAAGTAAGGGTCTTAATTGAGACAGCAGACGAAAAGCGAAGCTGGTCTACCATAGGCGTATCAAACGATATAATAGAAGCAAGCTTGATAGCTCTTGTTGATTCTATTGAATACAAGCTTGCAATGAATGAATGATGGAGGGGATAATATGACAGCAATGACAATGACACAAAAAATACTAGCAGCTCATGCGAAAATTAATTTTGTTACACCCGGGCAGCTGATACTTGCAAAGGTTGATTTGGTATTAGGAAATGATATAACTTCACCAGTTGCTATAAATGAGTATAAAAGAATTAACGTAAAAAGCGTATTTGATAAAGACAAGATTGCTCTGGTTATGGACCATTTTGCTCCTAATAAGGATATACAGGCTGCACAGCAATGCAAACTCTGCAGAACATTTTCTGATGATAATCAGATTAGCAATTTTTATGATACAGGAGATATGGGTGTTGAACATGCTCTTCTTCCAGAAAAAGGACTTGTCACATCAGGAGACGTGGTTGTAGGAGCGGATTCACACACATGCACATATGGAGCATTAGGAGCCTTTTCAACAGGAGTCGGCTCTACTGATATGGCTTGCGCCATGGCTACAGGCAAGGCATGGTTCAAGGTTCCTTCAGCAATAAGTTTTAATATGAAGGGTAAGCTTAATGAATATGTATCAGGTAAGGATGTAATACTTCATATAATCGGAATGATAGGGGTATCCGGAGCTTTGTATAAATCAATGGAGTTTAAAGGACCAGGCTTATCAAACCTTACTATTGATGATAGACTCTGCATGGCTAATATGGCAATTGAAGCAGGCGCAAAGAATGGCATATTTGAAGTTGATGACATAACAAAAGCATATTTAAAAAGTGTTGGAGCTAAAGAACCGGTTGTATATAAAGCTGATAACAATGCAGTATATGATGCATCATATGAAATAGATCTTAGTATGATAAAGTCAACTGTTGCTTTTCCGCATCTTCCGGAAAATGCAAGGACATTCGATAATATGCCGGATATAAAGATTGACCAGGTGGTAATAGGTTCCTGCACTAATGGACGATTATCAGATTTAATCATTGCAGCAAAAATCATGAAAGGCAGGAAGGTTGCAAAAAGAGTCAGGACGATAGTTATTCCCGCAACCCAGAAAATATATTTAGAAGCAATGGAGCTAGGTCTTTTAAAGATATTTATAGATTCCGGTTGTGCTGTATCCACTCCGACATGCGGACCATGTCTCGGCGGTCATATGGGTATACTAGCAAAAGGAGAAAAGGCTGTTGCTACAACTAATAGAAATTTCGTAGGCAGAATGGGTCATCCGGAATCTGAAGTGTATCTTGCAAGTCCTGAAGTTGCTGCAGCAAGTGCTATATTGGGCAGGATTGCTCAACCTTATGATGTTATTAAGAAGGGAGAATAGATATGTCAGTTAGAGGAAAAGTAATAAAATACGGAAATAATGTTGATACCGATGTAATCATCCCAGCACGCTACCTGAACACGACAGACAAACAGCTGCTTGCATCTCACTGTATGGAGGATTTGGATAAGACGTTTATTAAGAGAGTTCAAAAAGGGGATATTATGGTAGCAGGTAAGAATTTCGGATGCGGGTCATCCAGAGAGCATGCTCCGATAGCAATAAAAGAAAGCGGCATTTCGTTAGTTATTGCAAAGGATTTTGCCAGGATATTTTATCGTAACTCTATTAATATTGGACTACCTATTATCGAATGCGAAGAAGCAGCTGAACAGATTAATGAGGGTGATGACGTGGAAGCTGATTTTGAAAAAGGAGTTATTATCAATCATACTCAGAGCAGGGAATATATAATCGAACCATTTCCTGAATTTATAAGGAAGATAATAAAAGCAGGCGGATTGATAGAAGCAGTCAACAATGGCATGCTTAATGATTAGTTACTAAAGTATAAAATTGGAGGAAAAGAGGTCACTTATGGAACTCAAGATTGGATTAGTAAAAGGAGACGGTATAGGTCCTGAAATAGTGGAATGTGCTGTAAAGGTTTTAAATAAAGCACTAGATAAAAGCGGCCATTATGCAGTATATGAGGAATTATGTGCAGGAGGCGTGGCTATAGATATATATGAGGAACCTCTTCCTGTTGAGACGGTTAAAAAAGCGCTTGAATGCGACAGTATTCTTTTAGGAGCAGTAGGTGGACCGAAATGGGATACTCTGCCTGGTCACTTAAGACCTGAGCGAGCATTGCTTGGATTAAGAAAGGAACTCGGACTATATGCGAATATACGACCTGTTAAACTTTTCCCTGCATTAAAAGAAAGGTGTCTTTTAAAGGATGCTGATGAGATTGATATAGTAATTGTAAGGGAATTGACTGGTGGTATTTACTTTGGTCAAAGAGGAAGAAACCAGACTGAATATGGTATTGAAGCATATGATACTGAAACCTACAATGAAATGGAAATTGAAAGAATCGGCCGGGTAGCATTTGAATATGCAATGAAGAGAAAAAAGAAGGTAACAAGTATAGATAAAGCTAATGTTTTGGAGAGTTCCAGGCTTTGGCGTGAGGTGATGCATAAATTGTCGAAACAATACCCTCTGGTGGAATACTCTGACATGCTGGTCGACAATGCAGCTATGCAGCTAATAAGGAATCCGAAACAATTCGATGTTATTGTCGCTTCAAATATGTTCGGTGACATATTATCAGATGAAGCTTCACAGCTTACCGGATCTATTGGCATGCTGCCATCTGCTTCATTAGGAAATACGAAAAGAGGACTTTATGAACCTATACATGGTTCTGCTCCTGATATTGCCGGAAAGAATCTGGCCAATCCTATTGCAACGATTCTGTCTGTTTCCATGATGCTGTCCTATTCATTTGACCTTGATGTTATTGCAGAAAAGATAGATACAGCTGTTGAAAAAACATTAAAAAACCGATACCTCACAAAGGATATCGGTGGAGATCTCACAACAGACCAGATTACAGAAAAGATACTTGAGTATTTATAAGGTCACTTTTAAGGAAACAAAAAATTATAGTCTATCAGTTATCATTTCTTTATAGATCTTTCTAGCAAGATTTGAGAATTCTTCATCAAAAGAGCCTGTGAAAACAGGTTTTTTATATGCTTTTAAGTACAAAACAGTAGATATCCAAGTGTTGCACCATCCGCTTTCCACACATGCTGCACCCCAGCCGATATCAGCAGCTGAACTATAGTATTCCCATTTGGAATAATCGAATCCTCTCATCCAGGAACCGTCAAGATAAGGCTGGGCGTTTGTTTTTATTTGAATTCTGGTTAAGAAATCAGCAAGAAGATCATATGCCTTATTAACTCTTTCATCCTTAAGAATAAAAGAAGCTTCATGCAGCCCTAAAAAAGCCCAGTTTGTTGTATACATAAGATCAGTTGCAGGATCAGAATTGCTTTGGATAAGCGATGCCTCAGTTGTGCCATAATCATCATTTGATTTTGGTGGCGGATACCTTCCTTTGCTTACATCTTTAAATCCGTCACGTATTGCTCCACAGGGCTGCTGATATTCGATTATTCCGAAAACAGCTCTTTCAAGCCATTTTCTATGTTCTTCCTTGTTTGTAATCCTGTACAGGATACAAAGCGGCAGTATCATCCTTGCGATTTCAGCTGTAAGGCTATTTGTCCAGATCAATTCATCAGGGAAAGCAGCCATAGTCATTTCAATAGCGTTAACAGATTTAGTAAGTAGTTCTTCTACACCTGTAAGCTTATATACCCAAAGATATGCAGCCCACAGATAGCACTGATAATGAGGGGATAGATGAATAAAATCCTCATTATAATAATCTTTCCATGTGGTATTTGCGAATCTTCCGTCATCCAGCCTCATTCTTCTGAATCCTAATGTGCCTGTTGTCCTAAGGTTACCGAAAACACATTTTAAAATATACTCATCTAAGTCTTTGAAGTTCAGATTATTGCGCAAGATTATTGTAGCCAGGAGGACTCTTGCATTGTCATCTCCATAGAAAGCCCTACCTTTCTCATACCAGTTAGTAAGCCCGTACATTGAAGATTCCGGATCAGGATTGGCAAACCAGGGATGCGTATATATGTTAGATGCAATATTCTTTGCAGTCTTTAATATTTCAGGATCCTTTAAGTAACCGCCATACAATCCCAACTGCATTGCAGTCTCCATATTGCAATCCCCTCTGTTAGAGTGCCTTAAGTATTGACGGCCGTCATGCGAGATGTCTGACTGATAACCTTCTATAGCAAAAGCATTGTCCTCCATTTTTAATATAATGTTTTCGAGTGACCATTTGCAGTTTTTCTTAAAAGCAGTAATATAGTCCTTATTTGTTATATTGGAATCAATTTTATGCATAAAATCAATATCAGGCTGCCAGGTAAGGTTGATTTCCAAGCCAAAATGTTTCAGTATACCTTCCCAAATACCTTTCCATCTTAAGTATGGGGAATATCTGCCTCTTATAAAACTTGACAGGCTTGTAGTACAGACAAGTATATTACTGTCTTTGTTTAAGTAACCTAAAACAGGGATGCTGTCTTTTGGCATTTCATATGCTAAAAAATCATATCCGGCAGCTTTTGCCATACTTATGGACACATCAGTAATTCCTTTGAAAGTTCTGTACCAGCATCCATTTATGTAACAGATGCTGTTTTTTTCAGGACTGCCATTAAAGAAATTGTTGCGAATAATTGCTCGCTCGAATTTTATACTCTTTGGTTCATCGGTGTATATTCCATTGATTGAAAGAGGGTATTCGACATATATTTTTATCTTTCTGCTTCTAACTTCTTCTATTAGCGAAGTAGTTAATTCAAATGATGAAGAAGGGTATGAATCTGCAAGAAAAAGAATAGAAGAACCTATTTCAGCTGCGAAAAGAGCTTCTTTCACATTTTTACAGATAATAGGCTCATAACCGCTATATTTTAATGCCTTTATCAGATCATTGTTCTTTTTAGTGCATAATATCAATTTATTCATTATCATACTCCTTTATAAAATATTTTATATCTTACAGACTAAATTACCTCTAAAGTGTCCAGTAACCAGTTTGTTGATATTGAGTTAAATATATCAGTTTTTTCTATTGTGCATACATGCCCGCACTCTT
>JBAZFL010000136.1:0-5496 GCA_041653455.1 Clostridia bacterium | reverse complement strand
GATCGACTGCTGTCACCAGATCTGGTGACAGCAGTCGATCAAGTGTTTAAGCTGTTTTGGAGAACCATATCTGCTGTTTGCAGCGAAATACCCCAGACACTGATAACCCCAGGACATATCAAACGGATATTCCATTAAAGGCATAAGTTCAATATGTGTATATCCCATATGCTTTATGTATGGTATTAATTCTCTTTCATAATCTTCGTATGTAAAGTATGTATTATCAGGATGCCTTTTCCATGACCCTAGATGCATTTCGTAAATATTAATAGGCTTATCATACAAAGGCGTATCATTCCGTTTTTCCAGCCACTCATTGTCATACCATATATAATCATCTATCTTTGCGATTTTTGAAGCTGTATTTGGCATATGTTCAGCATAAAAAGCGTAAGGGTCAGCTTTATAAAGCTCTTGATTATCTCCTGTTGTTATTCTGTATTTGTATCTGTCCCATTCTTTTGCTTCTGGAATGAATATACTGAAGACACCTTCGGATGATTTTGTCATATTATGAGCAAATATGTCCCAGTTATTGAAATCTCCTATTACAGATACATTCTCGGCCTTTGGAGCATACACTGAAAATTCACACCCGCTATCTGTAAGGTGCGCTCCGAACATCCTGTATGCTTGGCATTGCGTTCCTTCGCGAAACAAATGCATGTCAAAGCCGGAAATAATTTTCATGCTAACCTCTATGGTTATTCTAACATAAAAAAAAGGAATAATACATATGATTATCCCTTCATTAATGTAAAATATTCAGTTAGAACTTAAAAAAAAGAATCAGCTGAATCAAAGCTGCAAGCAATCCTGCAATCAGTCCAATCCATGCTGTAACCTTAAGTATAATCATCTGCTTTTTGCTCAGATAATCAGGATATTTCTTAAAAGCCATAAGAATTAGTAAAAACATAAAACCAAGGCACAGAGCGCTTCCTGCTGGTATAAATATCTGAAATCCCAAATAAAGTATGCTAAACAGCATGCCTAATACCGCTGAGCCAATTATTAATATGATATATGTATTACTACCCTTCTTCTTTTTTCCATCCATTACATTGCTACCAGTTTTTTAAGATTAGAGTAACCACTGTCTATTGCAGAGAATACATCTTCTATACCCTCAAATTCGATTGAAAGCACATCATCATATCCATAGGTTTTTAATACATTCACACATTCTTTAAGAGGTACTTCACCATGTCCGATTATAGATCCTCTTATATAATTTCCATGCTTAGTCAAAAACCATCCCCACCCAGGATTCATACATAGGCCGGACTTCATGTGAAAATCTTTTGCATGCACATGAAATGCGTATGCGGCAAGATCGGAGACTCCTTCAACTGGGTCCTGATCTACACAAAGAAAATTCCCCATATCAACTAATATTCCGAAATTATCATCATTTACTGCTTTATAAATACTTAATACATCCTGGCTGTGCTGGCAGTATTTGCCATGGTTTTCCACCATAGTACGTATATTAGCGCTCTTAGCATATTCTGTAAGTATTTTGCAACCTTCAGCAATCCTGTCAATATAACACTCTAAAGGACGCGCTTTCGGATCAGTTGCTCCAAAACCAAAAGATGCATCATGTCTCATTTTACTTACTCCAAGAACAGCAGCAATATCTATTTCTTTTTTAACACGATCCGTCTCGGTTTTCAGATTCCAGTCCGAGCCTTTTACAAGATCAGCACCTGAAGAGTAATTAGCTATCAAAAGATCACACTCATCACAGGCTTTCTTAATCTCTTTTGCTGTCTGATATCTTTTCTCATATGTTTCTCCGGGCATACCAGAAAACTCTATCGCATCAAATCCAAATTCCTTTGTTTTCTTTATAATTCCAAATGAATCTATTAATCCCTTTCTTGCAAGCTTTTCATACGAATATGAGCTTATACCAATTTTCATTTAACACCCCTTTATAAGTTTTCTCAAAAATGAGACAGCATTTGCTATATCTTTTGCAGGATCTTCTCCCACTTCACGTTCAATTGTCAGAAAACCGTTGTATCCAAATTTCTTCAATGATTCGAGATAAGTTGGAAAGCCTACATCTCCGTCTCCCAAGGGAAGCTCCAGCCATTTTCTTTTTTTTGCTATTTCCATGTATCGCGGATCCTGTGCATATTTACTTAGCATTATTCCATCTTTAGCATGAGTATGAACAATATAAGGAGCAAGTATTCCAACTGCGGATCTGGCATCATCGCCCACACACATCGTAAGATTTGCAGGATCGAAATTTACTGCGATCCCTGTACAATCAAGATCATCTAGAAGCATTTTTAAAACATAAGCTTTTTCCGGCCCTGTCTCTATTGCAAACTTTACTCCCTGTGTATCAGCGTATTTGCCAAGCTCCAGACATGCTTTATGTATTATTTTATATTTCTCATTGTTTTTATCATCAGGCACAGTACCAATATGGGTAGTAACTACTTTAGTCCCCATCTTTACAGCAAGATCCACTATCTTTTTAGATATTTTTACTCTTTCTTTATTAATATCTTCGTTATCGAAAGCTCCGATATCTCCACACAAAGCTGATAATTCCAATTGCGCATCTTTCAAATGCCGCATTATCTTTTTAATAACATCATCTGCCGTATCATGTGAAAGCTCCCTGCCTGTAGCATAAATCTGTACTCCTTCTGCACCTAAAGAGGCAGCTTTTTCAATTGCTTGCTCCAAAGGACATCTGAAAGAATCCGTTATAACTCCAATTTTAAAACTCATTTCATTTTCCTCCATATACTAAGTTAACTATTTCAAACCATAACTTTTTGCTATCTTTATTGCTTCTAAAGCTTCTTCTTCATTTTCAACACTCATATTTATGTACAGACCTTTGGTTGAAATATTCTTAAGAACATTTTCCAATTTCGATAATGGCACTGAAAAAAGCACAAGACCTTTACCGCTTCTTGCAATCTTGTTATACATGTCAAAGTGTGATTCATCATAAATAGGCATTCTGCCGTCCCCTGGACTCCACTGTATTGCATCAAGTGCTGGTATATCCAAAAGGTGATCCAAATGACATACCGCAGTCGGTCCATCAAGATGGTAGATAGAATGGTCAAGCCATTCTGTCTGAGCAACAAGATTCGGCCTAACGAATTTCCTAAACATTTCTGGAGATATCATTGCGCAAAAATCACACTGTAGAGGGTAATATCTCTTTTTGCACCATATTGGCATCCAGCTAGTCATACCATTTTGATATGATGAAATAAGATTGTATAGCTTGTCATATGTCTCTTTCCATAATTCTTCAACCTTATTGTGAACTTTTTTTATTTCATCAGGATAATCAATTATGTCATATAAAAGTTCTTCAGATCCTCTTAATGAGGCTACAACATCAAGTGAACCTCCGATATCCGCCATTGAGACATAATATTCACCTTGTGAATTCTTACACAGCATTTCTGTTAAACCTTTTGTCAGTTTCCACATATCGCTATCTTCATTTAATTTCAGTTCAGGTATTTGTGACCAGTCTTTTATTATAGGGTTACGATCAAACCAGATTGTAGATTCAGCAAGAACGAAATCACCGCCAATACATGCGGCCATATTGCCTGGTCCGAAATTAGTGAATATGGTTGGAAATCCTTCAGCATAATACTTAACATTTGTATATGATTCCTTTGCAGCTAATGTGCGCCTTTCAAGATCAGTCCACTTATCTGTAACTGAAGCACCTTCCATAACCGAATTTCTTTTAATTCTTTGGGATATGAAAAGAGTACATCTTTCATAAGATGTTCTATCCCAGAACGCATTATATCTTTTTTTAATTTCACTGTTAATCATATTTTTCTCCTAGTTTTCTAATATTCTTATTATTGCCGAAATTGCATTATCAATGTCATCTGCCTTATTTGGTATGGATAAATAGTAACCTCCCTGATAAGAAGATACTGATTCTAGCACACTGCTTGAATCGATCCTGATACCATAAATCCCGCCATAAAGTTTAATAAACCTATCATCATCTATACTTAAACCCAATGTGTCAAGATATGGAGACATCTCTTTTACCAAAAGATCATTAGGATTAGATATTAGGAAACGGAAAACTTGATAATCAGTGATCATGATATCATAATCTCCTGCAAGAAGTGATAACGCTAATGCTTGAAGTGAATATGATGCAGCATCATCACCAGTGTTGAATGATGCAAATATGAACTCAATAGATGTTTTTCTAGTTTTAATGCCAGGACGAATATTATCTTTTAGAATTTCAGTATCATTGACAGCAAACTCCCCTGATATGCATATGTGCAAATCCACAGATTTTCTCATAATAGCTGAAGGTATGGCAATAGCAAGGATAAGAAGGACAATTCCGCCTGCTATATAGAATATGGAGTTTTCTGCAAATTTCATTTTCCTGTCTCGTTTTTTCTGTTCTTCTGCAGATACTTTTGGAGGTTGTTTGATTCCCAATATTCTATTATATGCTTCTTCAGCTAGTGCAATATTAAATTCCGGATCAAGTTTTGATCGTTTTAGCATTAATGAATATTCGTATTCAAGCTGTTCTCTTGTAAAACTTTCATCAAGCCCGAATATTTCAAGATCCTTTTTCTCATACATCGTCTGCACACTCCTTAATCGAGCTTAAATATTCTTTCTATCTGTCTTGTCTGAACTTCATCAATTTTAACCATTTCTCCCAAGACTTCGGTATCTATCAATGCTTTTGCGCTATATTCTGCAACTTCAAGTCTGTCAAAAGCCTGAAGAAGCGTTGAACCTGTCACTATAACACAATCATTTTCCACTAATGCGACTGGAGTCTTTTTATCGAAAATTTTAGCGAACATTGCAGGCTGCAAAAAACTCGATCCATATGGCATCTTTGGCACATTCCGAAGTGCAATGTAACTTTCAGGTATAGTATGCGCATCAAAAACAGCATCTGTAACTGCAAAAGCCATCATATTAGGCGGATGCGAGATTATAATGCTTTTAACATGAGGTTGAGTATCATATATATGCTTATGTAGTGCAAATGAACGTGATGGAATTTTCCCTGATTCCCTGTATTTGCCACCCTCTATTCGTACTAAATCCTCAACAGTCAGATATTTCCTATCAACACCATATGGTGTTATTACAAATGAATCTTCTCCGAGTTTTACGGAAAATGTGCCCTGAGTGCTTGTAAAAAGCTGCTGGTCATAACAACGATGTATAAGTTCGCACATTTCCCTTCTTATTGCTCTTTCTTCAGATGAATACCCAGAAGGCATAAATTCCTGCAAAGGCTCGCCTTTTTTCTGCAATGAAATATCAATATGCTTCTGTGATAATGGTTTTATTCGTCCAATGCTTTTTGCTCTTATCTCAAGTTTTGCGCACATGTCAATAGTTTCAAACTTCATGAAAGCATTAAAAAGGTTATCGCCAATTACAATGACACCATGATTCTCCATCATTACAGTATCGTAACCTTTA
>JBAZFL010000135.1:0-5552 GCA_041653455.1 Clostridia bacterium | reverse complement strand
ACATGGAAACCTGCAAATGCTTTTAAGAGCATTGGACATATGTAGGGAAAAAGGTGTTGATAAATATGTCGTTCTTGGAGACATGATTTCCGATGGCCCGGATTCTCAGGCTGTTCTTGATATTGTAATGGATATTACTGATGATGTGGTAAGAGGCAACAGAGAGGAATACATCTTAAAATATCATCAAGGTGAAAGAAAGCAATGGGATAACAATTACCAATGCGAATCACTTGTTAAAACATATGAGAATTTAAGTGATGTAGGGCTTTCATATATTTCAAATCTTCCAAATGTAAAAAAACTGGATCTTTTCGGCATAAATGCTTTAGCAGTGCATGGCTCGCACATTAATACCAGACATTTCATATTGCCATCAAATGATATTGATGTCTATATGGATATGTATGACAGTTATGACTGTTCTGTGTACCTGCTTGGTCATTCTCATCAGTCATACTGTTTTGCTTTGAAGGATAAGAAATTCATCAATCCGGGTCCTTTAGGAATTCCTCCTGCTATGAAAATATACAAACGTGAGGATTGCTTCAGTTTTGGAATATTGACAGTTGAAGATAATCAGCTAGCAGAATATGAACATGAATATATACCATATGATCCTGTAAAGCTGAAAGACTACTACTTGAAGGACATTGGAAGTTATGATCATACTTTCTGGATCGAGCTCATAGCAGACTCTTTTTTTACAAAATTTTATTACAGTCTGGATTTTCTTCATATGGCTCAATGTATGGCTAAAGAAAAAGGATATGGGCATATTGACCCTATACCCAATGATGTGTGGGAAAAAGCATCAGAAAAATGGAGAAAAGAGCATAAAGGTATAGGTATATTCTAAAAAAACTTGCTATTGCATGTATTTGTATTATAAAATTAATGAACAGGATAAATATCATCGTAAAAGAGGTGTGAAATGGCAAAGAAAAGATTCCGTAGCGCGATGAGCGGCTACAACAAGGATGATGTTAACAAGTATATAGAGAATATGATGGATGAATATGAAGCAAAGATAGCGGAAAAGGAAACCGTCATTAACGACCTGAATAAAAAAACTGAAGACATTATGGTAATGTATGATGAATTAAAGAGCAGAGAAAATGCGCTCTCAAAAGAAAAGGAAAGCATTACCAAAGCTTTAATGAAAGCAAATGAATTATCAGACCAGATTGTTAAAGAAGCTAAAGAAGCAGCTTTTAAGGAAGTTACAGAGCTGGAGATTAAAGCTGAAGAAGAAAGAGAAAGAATAGTTGATTTCAAAAAACAGCTCGCAGCATTACAGGCATCTGCGGCGAAGCTTCTGGAGAAGTTCAGTGATTCTCTGGAAAAAACTATCGGTTCATCTGAAGAACAAAAATAGCAGTATTTAAAATCAAATTCAGGAGAACCGGGAGTTCTCCTTTTTTGTATAAGAAAGGGAAAAGCTGATGGATATATTGGATTTATTGAAACAGGATGCAAGACTTACAGCGAAAGAACTTGCGGTTATGACAGGAAAAACCGTAGAAGAAGTAGAAAAAGTCATTAAGCAATATGAGCAGGAAAAGATAATAGCAGGATATTCTGCAGTTATAAACTGGGAAAAAGCAAGAGATAACATAGTTGTTGCTTTTATTGAGATCAAAGTTACTCCTGAAAGAGACAGAGGGTTTGAGGAGATAGCAAAGAGAATATACAGTTATAAACAGGTTAAGACATGCTATCTTATGTCAGGAGCATTTGATATTGCTGCTGTTGTGGAAGGAACTGATTTGAAAGCTGTAGCCTTGTTTGTAACACAGAAGCTTTCAGCGATACAGGGTGTTACAGCTACCTCAACACACTTCGTGTTAAAGAAATACAAGGAAAATGATCTTGTATTCGAAGAAGAGGAAAAAGATCAGAGAGAGGCAATAATACTGTGAAGAAACCCGGTGATTTTATAAGAGAAGAGGTGAAAAAAACTCCCCCTTCAGGCATAAGGAAATATTTCGATATGCTTCATGGCATGAGTGATGTCATATCTTTGGGAGTTGGCGAACCGGATTTCGTAACTCCCTGGCAGATAAGGGAATCAGCAATATACTCATTGGAAAAAGGAAGAACCCATTATTCATCCAATACAGGGATTATGGAGCTTCGCAATTCCATATGCGTTATGCTGGAGAGGAAATATAACCTTAAATATGATCCTTTGAATCAGATAATAATTACAGTCGGAGCATCAGAAGCTATAGATATAGCGATAAGAAGCATAGCGGGACCTGGTGATGAGGTTGTTATTCCGGAACCATGCTTTGTCGCATATAAGGGATGTGTAAATTTTGCAGGAGCAAAAGCAGTACCTTTGCAGTTGAGTGAGGATAATTGTTTTAAACTGACAGTGGAACAGCTCGAAAGCTGTATAACTGACAAGACAAAAGTGCTTATACTTGCATATCCAAATAACCCGACAGGGGCTATTATGACAAAAGAAGAATTAAAACCGATAGCTGATTATCTATCCTCAAAAGATATTATAGTTATATCAGATGAGATATATTCAGAACTTACTTACGGAATTGAACATGTTTCTTTTGCAGGTTTTAAGAATATGCATGATAAAGTAATATATGTTAATGGGTTTTCCAAATCTTATTCTATGACGGGATGGAGACTTGGCTATGTATGTGCTCATAAGGATATAATCTCACAGATGCTAAAAATCCATCAATATGCCATAATGTGCGCGCCGACTTTCGTGCAGTATGCTGCATTGGATGCATTGGATCAATGTGAAGGTGATGTTGTAAACATGAGGCAGGAGTATGATGCAAGAAGAAGATACCTTCATCGAGGATTGATAAATATCGGCATTGACTGTTTTGAACCCAGGGGAGCTTTCTATGTATTCCCAAATATTAAAAAGACAGGCATGACTTCTGAGCAATTCTGTGACAGGCTCCTTATCGAACAGAAAGTACTGGTAGTACCAGGTACTGCATTCTCATCAGCAGGAGAAGGATATTTTCGTGCAACATATGCAAGCTCACTTGAGAACATTAAGGAAGCCCTAAAAAGAATGGAAAGGTTTATAAAAACAATAAATGATTGATTTCAATGTAATTGAAAACGAACTTAATGAAATAAAAGATAATTCTGCAAAACTCATTAAGAGTCTGGATTCAGACAGTACAAAAGAGGAGATAGCAAGTCTTGAGGAAAAGACCCTGCAAGAAGGCTTTTGGCAGGATAATGAGAATTCCCAGAGAATACTGCAAAGAATTAAAGTACTAAAAGACAGGGCTGCAAAAGCAAAAAATCTTAACACAATGCTGGAAGACTGTTTTGTGCTTTTAGAATTTGCAGAAGAGAATCCAGAAGATGATGCTCTGGGACAGGAACTTATTGATGCGAAGAATGATTTGTCCAGAACTTACATGGAGATCCGTATGTATTCGCTTCTTAACGGACAGAATGATAAGAATAATGCTTATCTAACATTGCATGCAGGCGCAGGCGGAACGGAAGCATGCGACTGGGTTGAGATGCTTTTCCGTATGTACTCCAGATACTTTGAGCAAAAGGGTTTTAAAGCAACGGTTACAGATTATCTGGATGGTGACGGAGCAGGTATAAAATCAGTTTCCGTGTATGTGGAAGGAGAATATGCATTCGGATATTTAAGAGGTGAATCCGGTGTACACAGGCTGGTAAGAATATCACCTTTTGATTCCGCAGGAAGAAGGCACACTTCATTTGCATCATGTGAAGTCATACCGGAAATTTCCAATGAAATTGATGTTAAAATAAAGACTGAGGATCTTCGGATAGATACATACCGTTCATCTGGCAAAGGCGGACAGCATGTAAACAAGACTGATTCAGCCATAAGGATAACTCATCTTCCGACAAATATAGTTGTAGCATGCCAATCGGAAAGAAGCCAGCATCAGAATAAGGAAACAGCAATGAAGATGCTTATGTCCAAACTTCTTGAGATTAAGGAGAGAGAACATAAAGAAAAGATAGAAGATCTGAAAGGTAATCAGATGGATATAGGCTGGGGAAGCCAGATACGTTCATATGTGTTCTGTCCATACACGATGGTTAAAGATCATAGGACGAATTATGAGACTGGGGATGTTCAGTCGGTAATGGATGGTAATCTGGATTCTTTTATAAATGAATATCTTACTCAGAACCCGACTATTGATTAATATCACATGCCATATGTACTAATACTTCAACCATTTTTTCCATTTCATTTATAGATACATATTCAAAACGGCCATGAGCATTATGCCCGCCTGTTGCTATATTAGGACATAATAAACCCATATACGACAGTCTTGCACCATCTGTACCTCCCCTTATTGCATGAGAAG
Source organism: Clostridia bacterium (assembly GCA_041653455.1). Taxonomy (GTDB): domain Bacteria; phylum Bacillota; class Clostridia; order DUPQ01; family DUPQ01; genus DUPQ01. The sequence goes on along the minus strand of JBAZFL010000135.1, from coordinate 1,188 downwards.
TAGGAGTGTATCCAAGAGCTGCATATGCCCGATTAGCTCTTTCTATAATGTGCATATGAGGTTTCAGCATTTCTGCCATGTTTAAATATGTGTCTTTTATATCCATCACTATAGTATCCTTGCCGTATACATTATTAATAAACTCAGACACAGTCTTGAAATGTTCCTTTTTCTTTGAAAGCTTGCTATAGTCATGATCTCTTAGTATATATTTCATCTGAAGTTTTTCTTCTGTACCAGAAATATGATGGAGATGATGGAATCCTTCTTTCTTCTCTGTATACTGAGGGGTCTCATTACAAGGAAGCATGGAGTTGAATTCATAACCTATAAGTATTGCGTTCTTCATTACATTCTTTGCTCCGCCAGGATGTACAGAGAGGCCTGTAACCGTTATGTCTGCAGAAGCAGCATTGAAATTCTCATATTGAATATCACCTAATGGCCCGCCATCAACGGTGTAAGCATATGATGCATGAAATTTCTTTACATCAAAGAGGTCTGCCCCTCTTCCAATTTCCTCATCAGGAGTGAATGCTATGCAAATTCTGCCATGTTTAATAGATTCATTGTTAATAAGCGCTTCTGCCATATTAAGGATCTCTGCAATACCTGCTTTGTCATCAACACCTAGCAAAGTGGTTCCGTCAGTCACAATAAGGTCATGACCTGCATAATTTTTCAAATGCGGATACTTTTCCACTTCCATAACTATTGCTAATTCATTATTTAGAACTATATCTTTACCGTCGTAACTGCTGATTATTCTTGGTTTTATATTTTTCCCGCTAACTGCATCTGATGTGTCCATATGCGCGATAAACCCTACTGCTTCAACATTTTCACATCCTGGTTTTGCATCTATGAAACCATATACATATCCATGTTCATCAACATAAGCGTTATTTATACCGATTTCTTTCATCTGCTCAACTAGGTATTCTGCGAATATCATCTGCGAATCTGTAGAAGGGCATGTTTTGGAAAATGGATCGGATGTTGTATCATATTTTACATAATCAATAAATCTTTCATGAACTCTCATTTCGGTTCCTTTCATCATCTTAATTTATCAATCAAGTATATCATAGGAATAACAGGATTCATGCCAATAAGAACCAAGATTCAATACTTTTACTATAAATATATGTAAATAGTTGAAAATGGATGGTATTTTTGATAAGATTG
>JBAZFL010000134.1:0-5556 GCA_041653455.1 Clostridia bacterium | reverse complement strand
AAAACCCTATAGAATTAAAAGGTATTAAAAAACCGAAAAGAGTATATCTTATGAGTTCAGGTAAAGATATGGATTACTCATTCAAAGAGGATAGTATTAATATTGAAATTAATAAAATACCCGATTTATCAAAAGTTGAGGTAATAAAGATTGAGTTATAAATTGAACAGTCGCAATACTAACAATAGGATTCAATTATAAAGATAATTAATATGAAATAATAATGTCATCTGCTTATTTGAACTATATTGTAGGAGGCCTTCATATGGCTGAAATCCCTCAAAACATACTTGAAATAACAAATGAATATGTAAATAAAGTAAGAGCACAGATTCCTGTTGAGAAAGCTATTTTATTTGGCTCTTATTCAAAAGGTACATATATGGCAGATAGTGATGTTGATATTGCTATCTTTTCATCAGCTTTTGAAAAAATGACTCACATTGATGGGTTGACTTTTCTTTTAATGCAAGCTTTAGGGTATAAACTGGATTTGCAGCCACAACCCTTCACTATGAAAGAGTATGAAGAAAAAACCGGGCTGGTATCTGAGATAATCAGGACCGGAGTCGAATTGCTTTAATTAATTACTATCTATTCCTCATAATCAAAATATGCTATCTCGTCTCTTGCATCCTTCTTTTCAAGAGTTACTTTAATATTCTTGAAGTTGATGTTCTTACCATATTTGATTGTAAATGCATAACCTGATGATAATCCGTGTCTGTCATATTCAGGATACTTGTCATTAATCACTACAGGAGGCTTTGGTTTATTTTTCATTCCACCTGGCAGTTTAAGGTCAAAATTGATGAAATTTATGTTTTCTATCAGATTGTCCTTTGACTGGCCTATAATCATATTCTCACGTATTTCTTTTGTAAAACTAAATGGGTAAGGCTGTTCAAAGCGTATATCCTTAAAAGTCACATTCTTTATATAACTTCTTCTTAAAGGTTGATTGCCCCTTGGAAGCCTGTTCCTTGCACCTGTAGTAATATACAATGGAGCTCCTACATCAGTCATGTCCAGTCTTTCAAATGTGACATCCTCAACTGCTGCTCCGTCCACAGTTTCCAAGGATACTCCGCATCTGTTTACATTCTTAATCGCACAGTCTCTAATTCTTGCATTTTTAAGACAGAAGTAAGTATCGGTTCCAAACTTTATTCCGCTTGCAAGGCTCTGTATCATAAGGTCATATGCGTCTATGTTATAGCAGCCGACATTATCCGAACTCTTAAAACATAATCCGTCATCCCCTGCCATTATATTGCAGTTTGATATGGTCATATCATGGCAGTCAACAGGATCAATTCCATCACGGTTTGGTGTGTTCATGCAGTCAAGATTGAGATTGCTCATGGTTATGTTGCCTGAAGACAGCGGGACTACTGTCCAGAAAGCTGAACTTTTCATATCAATATTCTCAATAGTAATATCCTTTGAGTATGTTATATAAACTATGTCTGGTCTTGCATCGGCTTCTCTGTTGTGTAAAGGATCATTCATTTTGTAACGATATGTTCCATTACCATCCAAAGTTCCGCCGCCCGTTATTCTTACATTAGAAACATTTTCTCCATATACAAGACCTCTTCCGAGCTGCCTTATAGCGCACAGTGAAATTCCTGGTGCTACCAGCTTGTACTGGCTGTGGTCCTGTGTTCCAAGCACAGTTGCGCTTCTGTCAATAAACAGCGTCATGTCTGGTTTCATTATAAGGCTACCAGTAAAGAAAGTGCCGTCATGAATGTATACTGTTCCTCCTGTATACGCAGCATCATCAATTGCTTTTTGTATTTTGCTTGTTTCCAATGTCTTTCCATCGCCTTTTGCGTTATATTGAGAGCTTTTAACATCAAATATCTTTGCATTAGGTATAACACCTCTGGAGAAATCCGCGCAGTCATATACCCTTATACGGTTAATATATATTTTTGAAGATTTCTCACAGGAAAAAGCGATCTGTCCGATATTGCTTACCTTGTTCATGAACTTAAATCCGACAGCTCTTTTAGCTCCGTCAACATAAAGGTCATATGTGTTATTCTTTATATCTGCTGTCACTTTAATATTGAACCAGTTGTTGTATGGGTAATACATCCATGGAGTAAGACCTTCATATATTCTTTTCCATGATTGGCCATCTGATGCATAAAGATTGTTTTTGTACATTGCTATATTTAATGCTGTTTTTCCATCTTTGTCTGTTACCTGTGGAACAAGAGCAAAGGATTCATCAGTAACCTTTATTTTTGTCTCTATAGATACTGTGTCATCTGTTGGACTGAATGCATATGTGGCATATGATGCGCCTATTTTACCTGCAAGAATCAAGCTTCTGTCCTTCTCGAACGGATAGGGCTCTATTGCAAGCTGATTGTTTGAGTTCCAGTTTTTTAAAGTATCATTTTCAAAGGTCTCATTTACTGTATAAACTTCAGTGTCATCATATAGATAGATGTTGTCTATGTAAGCATGCGATAAACTTTTGCTGCTTTCTATATGGAAAAACAAATGATTGATATCCGTATTATTAAAAGGTATATTTTCTGCACTCTTGACATGGTTTACCCATATCTCATATGTCTTATTCAGCGTATCAGCTTTAATTTTCAAAGTTATATCGGTATCTTCTTGAAAATGGCATATCTTTGTTTTTTTCTCAGAGTCATATATAAAGCCGTCATTATTAAATATTGCACCAATGCTATTGCCATTGCTTCCGACAAGGAATGCTTTATACACTGAGTGCTTGGAAATATTGAGTTTGCACTCGAATATGAGAGGGTATATAAGTTTTAATGCTACTGTTTTCTTTACATATGCTTTGTTGCATTTATCTGTTGTCTCCAAAGCGAGATATTTATTTCTTCTGTCTTCACTGTCAGTTTGAATGCTGCAGCATCCGAAGGGCTGATATTCATCAACGAATATACCATCATCTTTTTTATTGAAAACTTCCACTAGATAGCTTTTGTACGGACGTTTTTTATATGGCTGGATCTGTGTGTTCGGGTAATTTATTTTTACCAGTTCATGAAGCTTTTCCTTATTGGATAATGGTTTTATCAATACAATGTAATGGTTATGATTTGTTTCAAACCCCGGTATATTTACATGTGCGCCTTTTGTGAATTCCTTAGAGTATAGACAATATCTTATTCCCTTATCTGATAACATGCTTCTATTTGTATCAGTCCAGTTTTTTAGCCATTCCGGTTTACAGCCTTCCTCCATTGCGACAGTAACATCCGCATATGTTTCCACAAAGAAATCAAGTTCAGGATGGTCTATAAGGTTTATGGCTCTTGAATTAAATGTCTGGATATAGTCTGCACCCGTGTAACAATCGTCTATTTCCTTGACATAATCTTCGCAGTTTGAATATAGCGATGTTCCTTTTTGGAAGTTGCATTTAACTGCATACCATCCTGAAGTGTCCCAAGGCGATACGAATCTGCTTGTTAATGGAGTCTTTGGCATATATGCAGCAGGGCTTATGCCGTTTCCGGTAGTCTCATCATAAAGGCTTTGAAGTCTGTTCATGTTTACTCTCTTTTATTTTTTTTGTCTGCAGCTATTATCTTTCCAAACAGAGGCTCTGTTTCATTTAACTGGCAGTATTTCTTTAATGATTCACAAAGGCCATGTTCAGTAAAGTACGAACTGACCTCTGCTGATGAAGGGTCGTTGTCTGTATTAAATTTAAATGCTAAAGGTATCGTGTCAATAATGGTAGAGGGATTTATACAGTTATCCAGGCAGAATCTTGCTGCGCCTATAAGGCGGTCATTCTTTCCAAGTTTTCTTTTAGTGTCTGCTCCGACTCTTGCAACAGTATCTGCTAAAAGTCTGTTAGCATATCTTTTTACCAGATCTTCAGCATGATCATTAAGCTCTTTTATTTCCACTCCATAATTTAAAGAAAGGGCAGAAGCCGTCTCTTCGAGCGCTCTTTCAACTTTGTTGCGTATTTCCTGGTCCAGTATTGATTCCCATATGTATGTGTAGCCTTTTTGGAAACCAAGATATGCGCATACGCAGTGGCTCATGTTATGCATGTAAAGTTTTCTGTTTATATAGAATGAAAAAGGTGAATAAGCGATTATATTATCAATGTCTGGTAATTCACCTCTAATCCCATCTTTATCTGTATATATTTTGTTATAGTCTTCTACTGCAACAGACAGAGGGTTCTGTTCAATAAGCTCTTTTGGAGGCGCAGGCACCATGCAGCCAATTGAAGACTGACAGAAGCCGATATGTTTTTCGCAGAATGCATATTCCTTTTCCGTTAGTTTGTCTTTAAGCATTTCGCGTACATATATATGCACATCAATCATGTTTTCGCAAAGAATGAAATTAAGGTATTCCTCTTTATTGTCTTTGTATCGTTGCTTTATAATTTCGCTTATAGCCGGTATTATGTATTTTAATGCATTTACTCCTACCGCTGTTGCGATAATAGTAGTATCTTTTGCAGCATTAACTACTGCTGATATATCATTTCCATCAACTGCATTTACGTTTTTTATTATCCTATGATCATATTCATTGCCCATTGTAACATATATGGGGTAAGCCTTTGACGCATTAAGCATCTTAACCAGTTTTTCATTCACATCAATGAATGTAACCTTATAGTCAGCTTCAAAAAAAATTCTTCCGACAAGGCCTCTTCCTATGTTGCCTGCTCCGAATATTACAGCTTTGCTCATAACTACTACCTGCTTTCCACACGACAATCTACCACAACAAGACCTCATAATCAAGAAAAAGCATTTATGAGTTTCAGTTTTTTTCTATTTCAGGCTCATGCCTACAACGCAACAGGGCGGAAGTTTCACAGTAAGCCGGTTAAGATTTAACTTATACTTTGAATACTTTTCCTTTTTAAGGTTTTCTGGATCATCGAAACTGTTATGGGAAAGATAATTATCAGAAGCAAGAATACTTACTTCAGCATTTTCGTAGTTATTTCCAAACAGCTCCATATCCATCTCATATTCCTTGTCTAAACATGCATTTGACAGGGTTATGAAAACAGAACCGTCCTCCTTCATTGATGCGGAATGAGATATCGCATTAACCTGCTCATCACTGTCAAGCCTCTTGTTCTCACAGTAACTTTCTAAAAGCATATTGTTCTGGTGCTCTTTATATATATCAAATACATGATAAGTGGGAGTTTTAATTAACTGCTTCCCGCTTGTTAGTATTACTGCCTGCAGAACATTCACTGTCTGGGCTATATTAGCCATACTGACAATATTGCACCGGCTGTTGAATATATCCAGTGTTCCTGCTGCAACTATAGCATCTGTCATGGTGCTCTGCTGATGAAGAAATCTCGGATTTGTACCTTCTTCGGTCTTGTACCATGTACCCCATTCATCTACAACCAGTTTTATCTTATGCTCAGGATCATACTTTGCCATTATATTACTGTGTCTTTCAATTAACTCATCCATTTTTCTGGATTTAGCTATTACCTTCACATAATTATCCTTAGATAATTCAGTTGCTCTCTGGCTGGTCATCCATGAATAG
>JBAZFL010000133.1:0-5564 GCA_041653455.1 Clostridia bacterium | reverse complement strand
AGTGCTATCGAGTATTTCAAGCGCTTGCTCTCCGTCATTTGCGCTTAACACGTTGAACCCATTCTGTTTCAGGACCGTCCCTATAAGCCTTCTTAAGTTCTTATCATCTTCGACTATTAGTATATTGAACATAAAAATCACCTTCTTATCTGTATTATATCATTTTATATGAATTTGATATGAATTGTGCAAATATAGGCAATTAGTATGAATTCTTAAGTTACTAAGCTTCTTCCGTCACTACACTGCGAAGTCCTGCTATCTTATCAACAGGAATGGAGAAGACTGCTGCATGAGCATCCGTATCCATGCCTGCTTTTTCCATAATCGTACTCATTATTATTTCTTTATCCTGTTTTTTTGCAAGAATATATATCATTTCTTTTTCAGTAGCTATTGATACACCGAAAAACCTTTCTTTCGCATTCTCTCCGGTTCCTTTTGCCTGTACTACTGTACCACCTTTTGCATTTGCGCTGCGGGCTGCTTCCATTACTGTATCTGATGATCCTTTATCTGCAACTACGATTATTAATGAATATTTTAAATTTTCCATCTTTTCTCCCTCTTTTCTGCTAATCTCCTGTCCTTGTGCAAGATACTTTAAACAAGACTCTCCGCCTATGCTTTCCAAAGGTATTGTAAATGCTATACCATTACCCGGAACTTCAATTTCCATCTGATTTACTAAATTTTTTAATATCCTGTCCCTATGTTCACAGTCTGCAATAGCATGAAACATTATTTTCTCGGTTTTCTCTATTCCAAGATAATCAAGAGTTTTCTTCTGCGCTGTACCTTTGCATAAGTCAGACAGTACCATGCTTATACCATTTTCCTTAAAGAACTCATGATATCCCTCTTCATATTCCCTTTTTGTAATTATTATCATGTAAAACATATTGCCCATTTAACACCTGCTATCAAAAATTGATAATGCTTTCCTTTTTCTTTAATTTCTGTTCCTGCTCTTTTTCAGCAGCTTTAAGCTTAAACTTATAGAACAATCCAAGGCCCTGTATGGTAATAAGCGGAGTCATTGCTACCATCGCGACTAGACCGAACGCATCTACCGCAACGTTTCCTCCAACTCCCAGACATACTCCTATCGCTAATGGTAAAAGGAATGTCGCAGTCATCGGTCCTGATGCTACCCCGCCTGAATCAAAAGCTATTGCTGTAAATACCGGTGGTACAAAGAAAGTTAGTATAAGCGCTATTGCATATCCTGGTATGAGAAGAAACATTAATGGCATTCCTGTTATTATCCTCAGCATTGCTAATCCTACTGATGCAGATACTCCTATTGAAAGGCTTGTGGATATTGCTTTTTTAGGAATTGCACCTGATGTCATTTCCACAACCTGTTTATTAAGCACGTGCACTGCAGGTTCTGCGATTACAATGAAGTATCCTATTATCATGCCTATTGGAATTATTATCCAATTATATTGAGAAGACCCTATAGTCTGCCCCAGATATCTTCCTAGCGGCATAAATCCTACATTTACTCCTGTAAGAAAAAGGACCAATCCAAAATATGTATAAACCAACCCTATAATTATCCTTATTATTTGCGCCTTCTTCAGTTTCAAGACTATTATCTGAAACAATCCGAAAAAAACAATAATTGGAAGCAGCGCTATCGCAACTTCCATTATTCTGTGAGGAAGATCACTCCAGAACAGCATTGTTACCTGTTTGGTAGTTGCAGCTTCTGCCAATGCTTCGGCTTCATAAGAAACCTGGCTTCCTTTATACAAAATACCTAATATCAATACCGCCAGTATCGGGCCTACAGAGCATAAACCGACCAGACCGAAACTATCGCTCTGAGCATCCTTATCGCTTCTGATAGCAGCAGCACCAACACCTAAAGCCAGTATAAAAGGAACCGTCATTGGCCCCGTTGTAACTCCTCCTGAATCAAAAGCTACCGATAAAAAATCCATCGGTACAAAAAAAGCAAGAATAAATATTATGATGTATAAGCCTACAAATAAGTAAGAAAGCTTTATTTTGAAAATTATCCTTAACATAGCCACAACAAGGAATATTCCTACACCTATAGCAACTGTCAATATCAAGACAATATTAGGAACAGATGGAACCTGCTGTGCCAGAACTGTAAGATCAGGTTCTGCAACAGTAATTGCTGTTCCTACAAATAAGCTAATTAAGATTATAAGCCATATTTTACGTGATTTTGTCATAGCAGACCCGACATATTCTCCTATTGGCATCATTGCTGTATCTGCTCCAAGAGTAAACAGCCCCATTCCAAGGATAAGCATAACTGCTCCTATAATGAATGAAAGCATCACTCCGCTTTTAATCGGAAAAAATATAAAGCATAGAATAAATACAATTACAGTGACTGGCAAAACAGAAAAAAGTGATTCCTTCAACTTTTCTAGAAGTATAGTCCTGTTATGTTTAATAAGTTCCCTGTTTTCTCTAATCATCACATCCCCTTGATTTCAGTAAATAATAATATACCATATCGTTTAAATAATTGTAATAGTCATAATGAAAAGAGATAATGTTATCTATGTATAACAATTACTGTAAAACTAATAAAAGGAAATATATTGAGTTATTCAGTCGATTTTTGATAAAATGATACAGTAAAATCTGAGCAAACATGAAAGGACTGTAATGAATAAAGTAATTTTCTATGATTTTCACAATACTTTAGCATATAGGCATAAATATTTCACAACAAGCATAATAATGGTGCTTGATAAATACGAAAAAAAACATTCAGTATCACACGAGCAGCTTTTGCCATATTTGCAAACCGGATTTCCTTGGCTGGAACCGGAAAGTGAATATCATCATCTATCTGACCCGGAAAAATGGTGGGAAAATATATATCCTGTATTTATTAATGCCCTAAAAGCAGTTAACTTTTCAACTGATAAAGCTGAATTTTACACAAAAGAAGCAAGAAAAATAATGACAAGCCCTGATTACTATACCCTTTTTGATGATACTTTAGAATCGTTGAAAAGAGCTAAAGAGTATGGGTACAGGAATATAATACTATCTAACCATGTTCCTGAGTTACCTCTGATGGCTGAACAGCTAGGGCTGATGAAGTATGTGGACATTTGTATATCATCTGCAAATGTCGGTTATGAGAAACCAAACATAAAAATATATGAGCTGGTGTTAAAAATAGCTGATTATCCTTTGAATCCGTGGATGATAGGAGATAATTATAAAGCTGATTATCAAGGTGCAAGATCTGCTGGCATAAAGTCAATACTCGTTAGAAAATACGTAGATGAAAAAGTTGAGCTTTACTCTGATGACTTGAAAGGCGCTATGGATTTAATCTTAAAATAAAAAGATACTTCCTTTTTCATATCTTCACTTGTATTCCAAAATAATACATATTTCCTTCATTTTATGGTTACTATTGACCTATTTCGTAAATTTCTGTATAATCCCAACGACATTGAATAGGTTTTACTAATGATTTGAAAAGATTTAGACAGGAGATAAGACAATTACAGATATATCAAATACAATTAATAATGAGGTAACACGCAGAAGGACCTTTGCAATAATATCTCATCCTGATGCTGGAAAAACCACACTGACTGAAAAACTGCTTCTTTACGGAGGAGCAATACGTCTTGCTGGTGCAGTAAAAGGCAGAAAAGCAACTAAACACGCAGTATCTGACTGGATGGAAATAGAAAAGCAAAGAGGTATTTCTGTCACTTCCAGTGTAATGTTTTTTGACTATAACGGATATCGTATAAATATACTTGATACTCCTGGACATCAGGATTTCAGCGAAGACACTTACCGGACCTTAACAGCAGCAGACTGTGCAGTTATGCTAATAGATGGAGCAAAAGGAGTGGAAGCTCAGACAAGAAAACTGTTTGCAGTATGCAGAATGCGACACATTCCAATATTCACATTTGTAAACAAGCTTGATCGTTACTGCAAAAGCCCATTTGAACTTATGGACGAAATAGAAAAAGTATTAGGTATAAGAGCATATCCTATGAACTGGCCGGTAGGTGAAGACGGGAATAATAAAGGAGTATATAATCGTAAAACTAGAAGTATTGATTTGTTTGAAGCACAAGGACATGGCCAATATGCTCTTTCTTCGAAATCTATAAAATTGGATGATCCTGAAACACAAATTATGTTAGGTCATAGAATTTATTACAAATTACTTGAAGAGATAGAACTTCTTGATATGGCTGGTGACGATTTTGATATGGGAAAAGTTGAAAGAGGCGAACTTACCCCGATGTTTTTCGGAAGTGCTATGACTAATTTCGGAGTAAAACCTTTTTTGAAAGAGTTTATTGAAATGGCTCCTTCACCAAAGAGTGTATATAATGAGCCTTCTGATGATTCGTCAGAAAATGAAGAATTTAATAGTTTTGTATTTAAGATACAGGCTAATATGGATCCAGCACACAGAAACAGGATAGCTTTCTTCCGTATATGCTCAGGTAGATTCGAAAAAGGCATGGAAGTAATACATGCAAGAACAGGTAAAACAATCCGGCTTGCCCAGCCTCAACAATTTTTCGCTCAGGAAAGGACAGTTGCCGAGGAAGGCTTCGCAGGAGATATCATAGGGGTTGTTGACAATGGATTGTTAAATATAGGTGATACTCTGCATACTGGAAAAAAACCTTTCCATTTTGATGGGATACCCATCTTTCCAGCTGAACACTTTGCATTGGTCAGGACTCCTGATGCGATGAAAAGAAAGCAGTTTTTAAAAGGTATAAATCAGATATCCGAAGAAGGATCTATACAGATATTCAAACAGCCGAACATAGGCGTTGAAACTCTTATCATTGGTGTTGTAGGGGTTCTGCAGTTTGAAGTACTCGAATACAGGATGAAAAATGAGTATGGTGTAGATATAGTAATAGAAAAACTTCCTTATACCTTAGCAAGATGGGTAATGGTAAAGACAGTCACCAGGGAAATGCTCGGTTTTGCCGATAGTGCAAAAGCCGTTGAAGACAGACTGGGAAGACCTGTAATACTTTATAACAGCGAATGGACATTTAATCGGGCTCAGGAAAAGAACAAAGACGTTGAGTTTCTTGAAATACCGCCAGCAGTAACTAATTAGTACAATAAATAGTAACTATGCAAGTTTAGATAAATCTTCTGGATTTATCTCTGTTTTCATTTTTTCACCATTATTAAGCCTTTCCATCTCTTCGCATATATGAAGGGCTATTCTTTTACATCCGTTATTTACAGCTCCTGCTATGTGAGGAGTCATTATTACATTCTCCATATATCTTAATTCATTATTAACATCCGGAGGTTCAGGATTTGTAACATCAATGCATGCAAAAAATCTGCCTTTTTTCAGTTCTTCTATTAAATCTATCTCGTTTATAACAGTTCCTCTGGCTGTATTTATTAACACTGCTCCATCTTTTATAAGACATAGGTTATCTTTGTTCAGCATATTATCCGTAGCTGGAATTGATGGTGCATGAATGCTTATAACATCAGAATCACACAAAAGTTTTTCAAGCTCAACCTTCTTTGCTCCTAAA
>JBAZFL010000132.1:1926-5575 GCA_041653455.1 Clostridia bacterium | reverse complement strand
TATACTCAATGCAGTTGGTTAAATTTATAGTTGTTACCATATAAATCATAGCCTGTCCGAATGCCAATATAAATCCTGCTACACATAAAAGCAGATAATTCATTGGGATAACAACTCCAACCATAAAGAAGAATCCGTACCCCACAATAACACCTATAAGGCCTAAAGTTGCTACTTTTCTTCTGGTCATATGTTTTACCATCTGAGGATATACGATATTTATCAGCAAATTGCCTATCGCATAAGCTCCAACAAACAATGTTATATTTATTCCGTCATATCCGAAATACAGGTAAACATATATTATTCCAAATACGTTAATAAGTGATGAGCCAAGATTATATAGAAGCATTACCAGAGAAGTCCATAGCAACTGGTCATTCTTAAATACTACCTGAAACATAGCCTTAAGACCGATTTTTTCATCTTTATCTCTGTATGAGACAGGTGCTTCTTTGACAAAAACAGTAGTCATAATCTGACATCCAAGGAATATTGCAGCAATAATTACTGCCACACCCATATATCCTGTTATGGAATTTCCTCCTATGGCATTTGGCCCGTTTGTAAGTATAGGTATTATCGCAAATGCGACTATCGCTCCAATAGATGCGAAAAGATTAGCCATGGAGGTCAGAGTCGCCCTTTGTCCCTGGTCTTTTGCTAAAGAAGGCAGCATAGACCAGTATCCGATATCATTCATAGTGAATGTTATATCAAACAGAAGATACATACATCCGAAAAAGATAACGAAAGGCCATCCTTCCAAAGGAGAGGAGAAATATACAACCATGACTATAGCGTTTGTTAATGCGCCTATTAAAATCCAAGGTTTGAATTTGCCCCACTTCATCCTGGTGTTTTCGATTATGCCACCCATGACCGGATCATTTATTGCATCAAATATCCTGCATATTATCATGATAATTGATATTGCAGCAAATTGAGCATTAGTTATGGTCTTCGTAAACATGACATATGTCAGCAGATACGCTGAAAAAAGCTGATATGCCATATCACGCCCTATACCGCCCGTAGAGTAAAACCATTTGTTTCGATTAAATGTCTTAATTTCCTCCATACCCTTCTCCTCTAGTATTAAATTGTGTAATAAAACCTTTATTGTTATCATTATATACCAAAAAAGAGAGGTTTCAAATGAAATATGCAATTAAAAAAGAAGTGATTTCTCACTTCTTATTAAAATGCGAAATAACAGATATTTAGGCTAGCTTTTTCTTCTTCTTGAATATAACACTTCTGAAAAGAAGCAATGAATACGCAAAAAGGAGAACTGTCAAAATAATCAATGTTATCCATAAATTCGCAGTACTTTGAGGCGCAAATCCTAAAAGAAGAAGAACTGGGAATCCGAATAAGATCGCATAAAGCTGTTGGTAGACTATATTAGTTGCAGCAGGTGTTTTAAATTGAGGATCTATCTCGCGTAATAGAATTATTCCAGTGCTGGCAGTTCCTGTAAGCGTTCCATATAACACCAAAAAGGATTCATGCTCATATCCTTTGTAAAGTGTTTTAGACGTGATGTGACAAAAGAAATATGTTCCGACTCCTCCGACAATTGATAATATAATGATAGGGACTATAAATGTATGCACTTTAAATGCTGAAAGCTTAATAGCTGCTATTGATGCTACGACCATTATATCGAAAGCGAATCCGGATATTCTGTTCTGCATAAAATTCGAAGTATATTCTCTTCTCATTATTCTTTTTTTCTTTAGAAACCTCATAACTGTTTTAACTAGAACAGCGAATACAGTAGAAATCAGGAAGTTGAACCCCCATAAAAGCGGCTGGAGAGTATTAGTTCCGAAACTTCCCAAAGTTCCTGTTTCAATAAATTTATTTATACTCCACATGAAAATGTATGCAAAAGCATATGCAATTAGAACTAATGCAATCTGAACAGTAAGCTTATCCATGGATTCCGATAAAGGAATTTCACCTCTTGCAGGTTTATTTTCATCATCTTCCTCTGAAGCAACTACTTCATTTTCGAAAGAAGACTTTACTAATCCCTTTTTCTTCAATCTTTCCAGATAGAAAATTCCTCCCAAACTTGCAGATATGAATCCTGTCGCAGCAAGGGTAAGCCCGAAACTCGTACCATTCTCAAATCCCCATAATACCTCATATGTGTGTCCCCAGTTATATGCCTGACCTGGCCCCTGCCCATATCCCATAGGAAGAAGAAGCCCTGCCGCAGGGAAAGTGCCTGATATGAAAGAACCGATTATCAAAAGCGCAATAATTCCTACAAATCCTTGCAGAACGTAGACAGCGACAGTTGTAAGTCCATAATTCAGAATATCACCTTTATTGCCGCTAACTACCTTTCTGTCTGTTGTTTTCAATGCTACTGCAGCAAAACCTAATCCCAAACCGTGATAAGTTAAAGCTTCAAGCGTTATTGAATTAAACATTGAATTGCCAGTTATTTCTTTAAATACGAAATTTGCAAGCAATACTAAAAAGCCTCCTAAGACTGAACTTGGAATTAATGATTTCCTAAGCGGTTTGATGACTCTTCTAAGAAAATTAGCAAGCATCATCGCAGAAAGAAGTATTGTCAGCGTAATAATAAAAGACCAAATGCTGATATCCCAAAAGTTTATTCCTGTAGACATATATGCTCTCCTTTTGAAAGTTTTTATGAGCTAGTCATAACTATTTAAGTATATCATCCAGGATGTCTTTTGCAACATGTTTTTATGCATGTAATATTTATTTCAAATATATTATGGTAAAATTATGCCTGGTTAACGGTTATGGGTAAATTTTCATACCAAGGAGGGTATTGTGGTAACGATTACTAGAATGGAACCGATGGATAAAGGACTGATATTCGAATATGTATGCAGCTCAGAATATCAGCTATTAATGACAGTAAAGTCATTAAGGATATATAAACCTTTAATAGAGCAAGTACTTGATAAATTCCAGACAAAAATGATTATAGACGGCCTTCATAATGATTATGACTATTTCATAAGCCTTTCACTGGTTGATGATAAAGGCAGGCTTATGGAACCTTCCTGCACCAGGCTTTTCACACCATACAGTAACAAGAAGAAGTTTAAGACAGTTAACTATATACATAAAAATGATTTCTACTATTACCCATCAGGAAGGTCAACTTGCTCTCCAAGTATTTTGAAGCTTGATGAAAACAATTACATATGTTCTCATGACATCTACTGGGGAGACTCAGCTCAGAATCTGACATTACTTTTCAAATCATCAGACAAAGGTGAAACCTGGGAATATTTAAGCCGGATATCTCCTTGCTTCTGGGGAAGTCTTTTTAAACTGCATAATGATGTATATATGTTCGGAATAAGCACTGAATATGGAAATGCATTGCTTTATAAATCATATGATAATGGGGCGACATGGCCAGAATCAGTAGAATTATATAAAAAAGATAAAAATGATGAAAAGGGTTATCACAAGGCTCCAATGCCTACAGTTATACTGAACAACAGATTATGGCTGAATGTGGAATACGGGACATGGAAGCATAAATTCAGCATACATGCGCTATCATGCAGCATAGATTGCGATATTATAAAAAAAGAAAACTGGACAATCACTGAACCTTTGTATATACCAAAAGACGCAAAAG
>JBAZFL010000132.1:0-1916 GCA_041653455.1 Clostridia bacterium | reverse complement strand
AAGGAATTATTGCAACTGAAGATCCTGTATGCATTGAAGGAAATCTGGTAAAAGGATTTGATAATAAATTATATAACATACTCAGATGTAATCTTATTAAAAACAGACATGCTATATTATGTGAGGTGGATCAAAAAAACATATCATCGCCTTTAAGGTTTATAAAAGCTGTGGATCTTCCTATTTCTCACAGTAAATTCGTTGTAAGGACTTCCGATGACGGTTATCATTATGCAATGGGAAACAGGATTGATGAACGATGCAAAAATCAAAGACAGATACTCAGCATATACCGGTCAAGGAATCTTATTGACTGGGAATTTGTTAAAGATATCGCCAATGTAATAGGCACAGCAGACAGGAAAAAGGCTGCTCTGCAATATCCTGACTGGTTTATCGATGGCAAAGATATTGTTTTTCTAAGCAGGACAGCAATTAACAAACCTGAAAATTTTCATAATGCAAACAATATCACCTTTCACAGGTTCAGTAACTTCTTTTTATAATCAAACCCGAAATGAAATCTACAAAAAAAGGAGCCTTTAAGCTCCTTGTTTATCCAGCTCTTCTTTCTCAAGTTCTCTATACGCGACTTTCCCGACTAGCGTCTTAGGAAAATCATTTCTAAATTCAATCTCATATGGCATTGCATATTTGGCAATATTCTTTTTGCAATACTCTAGTATACTCTGCCTGGTTTTTTCATCAGCTTCATATCCTGCCTTTAATACTACAAAAGCTTTTACCTTCTGAACCTTATATGGATCTTTTACTCCTATAACACATGACATAGAAACAGCTTCATGTGAATCAATTATATTCTCTATCTGGGACGGATATACATTGTATCCGGATGTGATTATCATCCTTTTTATCCTCTGGCAGAAATATATGAATCCGTCTTCATCCATCTTTCCCAAATCACCTGTATGAAGCCAGACTTGCCCATCATCATGTTTTTTAAGTGTATCTGCAGTTTCTTTTTCATTATTACAGTAGCACAGCATTACTGACGGTCCGCAAAGGCATATCTCACCATCTTCGTTATATGGAACTTCCTCTGTTGTCCCGACTTTTACTATCTTATAGTATGTATCAGGATAAGGGATTCCTATGCTTCCTTCTTTGTAAAAATCCTTAGGTGTCAAACAGCTTGCCGTTACGCATTCAGTAGTCCCATATCCTTCCCTTACCTGCACTTTTGCACCATGGTCTATAAGGAATTTGTCCAGCTTTTTCTTTAACTCTATAGAAAGGGAATCGCCTCCAGAAAACACGCCTTCCAAACAGTTTAGCTTAACTTTATCCATATAAGGATTCCTCAAGAGCGCTTCAAAAAGAGTCGGTACACCTGCAATATAATTAGGCTGTTTCTTTTTAAGAAGTTTTGCATAAGATAATGCATTAAATCTTGGAACAAGAATGCATGTACATGAAGCACATAAAATCGTGTGTATACATACACCCAGCCCGAATCCATGAAATACAGGCATTATAGAAAGCATAGCATGGCCTTCAGTTATACAGTCTCCAGCTGTCATTGTCTGCATTGCTAATGCATTGAAATTCAAGTTGGAAAGAAGAATACCTTTTGTCGTTCCTGTTGTTCCTCCGCTATAAAGTATTGCTGCAGGATCATTACCTTTACGGCTGACAGCATATTCTCCTATAAATGTCTTTCCTTTCGCCATAAAATCCTTATACCTTATAATGTCAGCATCTTTAGGAAGTTTCTTGACTTTTCTGCCCTGAGTCAGTTCATAACCTATTGCCAATGGTATATTCAGTTCATCTTTAATAGACGATATTATTAGGAATTCCAAATTTACTCTGGGTCTAATCGCTTCAAATTTATTATAAAACTGATCAAGAGTAATAGCAGCTCTGCTGCTAGAGTCTTTAAGATAGAATTCAAT
>JBAZFL010000131.1:0-5577 GCA_041653455.1 Clostridia bacterium | reverse complement strand
CTTGGGTTGAACCCAAGGTCTTTTTTTGCTCTTTCGTTAGAGTAGTCAGGCCTTTGTGCCATGATCTTAATAGCAGAAGAAGACAAAGGACATTCCTTTTTGTTTATATAGCACCAGATGCGCATGAAGGGTATCGCCGCATAAAGTGCCCACAGGGGAAGTTTTACTTTAGGTTTTGGTATGTTGATATAATCTGCGATCATACAGTAAATCTCAGTTATGTCTGCATATTTGTTGGATATGATATAGGATTTGTTAGGAGTATCTGTTGTAGCAGCGGTAATAGTAGTTTTAGCTACATCCCTTACATCCACAAAATCATATCCGCCCTTAATGCTGAAAAGGGTAATGCCATTGAGATATATTGAGAGCATATCATATATGAAGCCTTTTCTGTAATCATTAGGTCCGGCTACTGCAGATGGTAGAATCATTACTCCTTCAAGGTTGTTATTTATCTCATTCAGTACTAATTGTGATGCTGTAGCTTTGGATCTGGCATAGGAAGTGAAATGAATATCAGGATTGAATATCTCAGGCTCGGTTATCTGTTTCTTTGAACTATCCAAAGCATCCACACTGGATATATATACAAGCTTTGATGAATGCTTTTTGCATATCTCAATTATGTTCTTTGTTCCTTGTATATTAATATGCTCGCAGTTAGGGTCGTTCTTTTTTACAGACAGATATGCAGCAGAATGAATCATTACAGTCTTTTTGTTTTCTGTATCATGATAAAGCTTTTCAAGAGAGTTTATATCTAAAATATCTCCTTTAATAAGTTCAAGTTCTTTTGGAAAAGGAGTAGCAGGATTAATTTTCCTTATAAGCCCTCTTGTTTCATATCCTTTTTCACATAACTGATTTGCTATTTCAAACCCTATGAAACCGCTTACACCTGTGACTATATATACAGTGTCCCTGTCTGATGTTTTAATGAATACCCCCGGAAGACCTTAACTATTATATCGCACTTTTACATATTAGCATATTCTTTAGAAATTTGCGATAAGTCTCTATTTATATGCAATTTGTCAATATTCCGATATAAATATCCTTAAGCGGTTTTTTAAGGTTCATTTAAGTTACTGGTAATATAATACAGAAGTTCCAGTGAATGGAGCATATTAAACTGTTGAAAGAGGTATACTACATGAATAATGATTTCCGCTATCGACACGAGCTAAAGTACGACATTAACTATTCCATGTATCTTTCGTTACGGTCGAGATTGCGTCAGATTATGTATCCTGATGAGCATGCTGCATCTGATGGCAAATATTTGATTCGGAGTATCTATTTTGATAATTACCGTGATAAAGCTCTTCAAGAAAAATTATGCGGTAATTCAAAACACGAGAAATTCCGAATACGCTGGTACAACGATGATTTATCCTTTATAAGACTTGAAAAGAAACAGAAAATTAACGGTCTATGCATCAAGATTGATGCAGACTGGTCTGAGACTGAGTTGAAATGTTTTATTGATGGTGACTATTCTTGGATGCTTACTCATCCATGTCCTCTGACACAGGAGCTGTATGTTAAAATGAAAACCGATCAGCTTGTTCCTAGAGTCATCGTAAGCTATCTGCGAGAATCTTTCATTTACGATGCAGGAAATATACGCATAACCTTTGATACAGATATAAGGAGTACTCCATACAGCGTTAGTTTTATTAGTAAATCTGTAATGGATATCGGTGTTACAAACGAACCTGGTCATGTAATTCTTGAAATAAAATATGACGAATTCCTTCCGGATATTATATCCTGCATGATCCAGTTGGATAACTGTCGCCAAATAGCATATTCAAAATATAGTGTATCACGCAGCTTCGGCTGAAAATAAATAAAGGAGAACATAAATTATGAATTTCAATGATATTTTTAAATCTAACTTTCTCGAAAGCGTAAGCGAGTTTTCTATTCTGGATACTATTATCGGATTGGCTTTTGCTCTAGCTCTTGGCTTATTTATCTTTATTGTTTACAAAAAGACCTTTAATGGTGTTATGTATTCAACTAGTTTTGCATTGACTCTCCCTGGATTGTCACTTGTTACAGCACTTGTGATTATGGCTGTAACATCAAATGTGGTACTTTCACTTGGTATGGTCGGAGCGTTGTCCATAGTGCGTTTTCGAACAGCAATTAAGGAACCGATGGAAATTGTTTATCTGTTTTGGTCGATTGCTGTCGGAATTGTTGTAGGCGCAGGAATGATTCCGCTAGCAGTGATAGGTTCTGTGATTATCGGTATTATACTTCTAGTTTTTGCAAATCGAAAGTACAACTCAAATCCGTATATTTTAGTTGTAACATGTAATGATGAAAAAACTGAAGAAGGTGTGTTTGCTTCTCTTGATAGAGCAGTCGAAAAATATGTTGTGAAATCCAAAACAGTAAAGAATGATAGTATAGAGTTTACAGTAGAGGTACGTATGAAAGATACAGCCACATCCTTTGTAAACAATATATGCAAAATAGAAGGCGTAAACAGCGCAGTACTTGTAAGCTATAACGGCGAATATATGTCATGATGGAGGCTTATTATGATTTCAAGTAAACGCATTATCACGATTATTGCCATTCTGGCTGCAGTCTCACTCATATCATATTTCTTTTTGGTTTTCTTTATGGATAAGCAAACCAACCAATCTGATAATTACAGTGTAGAAATGGAATATGAGGCATTATTATTCGATACGGATGAAATTATTAGCATTGATATCCTTATGGATGATAGCGAATGGAATGACATGATTGAAAATGCTATAAATGAAGAATACTATAAATGCGATATCATGGTAAATGGTACAACAATATATAGCGTAGGTATTCGTCCGAAAGGAAACACAAGTCTGTCAGCGATAGCTTCTGATCCTGAGAACAATCGCTATAGCTTCAAAGTTGAATTCGATCATTACATTGAACGACAGACCTGTTTCGGTCTTGATAAGCTTATACTGAACAATAATTATGCTGATGCAACAAATATGAAAGAAGCAGTTATATATGATATGTTTCAGTATCTTGGTGCTGATGCTTCATTGTATAACTACGCTGAAATTTCTATTAATGGAGACTATTGGGGTGTTTATCTTGCACTTGAAGCAGTTGAGGAAAGCTTTATCCTTCGCAATTATGGCGAGCTAAGCGGTGATTTGTATAAACCGGATAATATGGATGTTGGTGAAGGTGGAGCAAATAATGCAGAAAACAAACAGGCTGGTCAAAACGGTAATATGCAAGATCCTTTCGGGGAAAACTCTATCCCTGATAATTTAAATCCTGAAATGCAAAACAACAGAGCACCTGAAGATTCATCACAAAGAGGTTTCAATTTTCCACAGCGGGACGGTTTTCAGGAAGATCTATCCAGAGATAGAGCAGATATGCCGAATGCGGAATTTGAAAATATGAACAGCAGGGGAAGCAGCGGCGGTGCGAATCTCGAATATGTTGATGAGGAACTTGACAGTTATTCTACAATATGGAACGGATCAGTTACAGAAACAACAGAATCCGATTACCGTAGAGTTGTGACTGCTTTACAAAATATCAGCGAAAGTAAGGATATTGAAAGATATCTTGATGTGGATAATATTTTGAAGTATATAGCAGTTCATTCCTTCGCAGTCAACGAAGACAGTCTCAGTGGAAATATGGCTCATAACTATTATCTGTATGAGAACGACGGACAATTGAATATCCTGCCATGGGATTATAACCTGTCATTTGGAGGAATGAACATGAGTGGAGCAAACAGCGATTCTGATGTTGTAAATGATCCAATCGATACTCCATTTTCCGGTACGACATTTTTTAATGTGTTGCTTGAAAACGAAGAATACCTTGCAAGATATCACGAGTATTATCAGCAGCTTGTCGAAAAGTATATTGATGGTGGAGAATTTGATTCGTTTTATAGCAAACTAAGGGAAAAAATAGATATTCTTGTGGAAAACGATCCAAATGCTATGTATTCCTTTGATGAATACAAAATTGCTGCAAATATGTTGTACAAGACAGTGAAGCTCCGTTCAGAAAGTATAAAAGGACAGCTTAATGGAACGATTCAATCTACAGTGGAAGGTCAGAAATCGGACCCATCAACCTTAATAGATGCAACAGGAATTGATATAGAGGTAATGGGAACTTTTTCAATGGGTGACAACAGATCTGATCGTATGCCTACAGGTAATACCAGTGATAACATTGATAATCAAAAGACAGATGTTCCTACACCGAATAGCAATGATCAGCAAAACATACAGATGTCACAAGAATTCGCCACATCGACACAGAACAATATACCAGCAGATAAACAAAATGGCTCATCACAGTTACTGACTCAAGATGGTCCTGATACAGGAACAACGGCATATACGAGCTTAATATGGTTTTTTATCAGTCTTGTAGTAGTAATAGCTGCTTTCATATTTGCGAAATTATATAAAAGTAATGCAAGAAGAAGATGAATTTCAAATGGAATCAGTATTATGTATTTAGAATTACTCCAATAATATAAATACAATGCCCAGTTTTACATTATGGATATGGTTACTTTATGTTTATCTTACTATATCTATTATGTAAATAATCTGATGCAATACTTGATTTTTTGATATACTTGAATCAGGAGAAATAGTATGGAATTTAAACACAAACTGCCTGCTATGAAGGTAGAAGGAAGAGACTGCGGCAATTACAATAACCCGGAAATTGGGTATCCCTGCCTGTTAACGACACTAGATCATGAATTAGGTGACTTTATAGCTTCATTAAGAAAGATAGTACGTGATGAGAGAAGACTCATATTTATTGATAACAAGGTGCTTGTCGCTTATCTGAACTGGATAAGGGATCATGTTCATATGATGAAAGCATTCTGCCATTTCGAATATGACCTAAAAAGCTTTATGGATTTCACTTTGGATAATCAGCATGAATCAGGATATTTCTTCGAGCTTGTCAAACAGATAGATGACCGTCACTGGCAGTTTGTAAATACCGAATGTTACAAAATATATGAAAAGGATAACCTTGCATCAGTAAGGCTGGAGATTGAAGCGGATATAGAGTTCCTTATGGTTGAAGGAGCTGTTAAGGTATATAAAACATTAGGTGATGACGAATGGATTTTAAAAACTCTGCCAAAATTAGAAAAAGGTATAGAGTATATGATGAGTGACCAAAAAAGGTGGGATAAAGACAGAGGACTGGTTAAAAGAGCTTTCACAATAGACACATGGGACTTCACATACGGTAAGTCTAATGATAACAGAAGGATTGAAGAGGGTACTCCAATGAGCATAATGCACGGGGATAATTCCGGAATTTATTCTGCATGCATGTCTTTATCATGGCTTAATAAAAGGTTCGGATTTGATGAAAAATCCTCTTATTGGGCTAAAAAGGCTGGTATGCTAATGGAGGCTATGCATAGGTATTTGTGGAATGGGAGGTTTTTCATACATCAGCTCCATTTAAATCATCCTGGTGCTGACAGTCTGGAAAACGAAAGATTATCCTTATCCAACACATATGATATCAACAGGGGAGTAACTG
>JBAZFL010000130.1:0-5593 GCA_041653455.1 Clostridia bacterium | reverse complement strand
AGTTGAGACTAATCTGCATTCTTTTAAATGAGAATTATCCCATGAACTGTAATCAGGCAGTAATGTTTCGAATGTCGCATTCTTTGCATCAATACCTTGCTGATAAATCCTGCTTACTTCTTTCCAGTCTTCGGGTCTCATTTCTCGGATCATATTCATCACCTATCCTTTATCAGAATGAATTCTATTCGGAATTATACATCAGAAGAAGGATCATAAAAATACATTATTAAAGAAATAATCGAAACATTTGATAAATGCGATATTAATATGCAACTTACTGCAGTTTTTTGCAGCTTACCTAATGAACCATTGTTCAGCATATTGGCTTTAGTTATACTTGCCAGGACAAAAGTCAGAAAGGAAGTAAAACTTTATGCTCGGAATTATAACATTGGTCGTTGCACTAGGTGCACAAATCGCTTTATTGGTTTATCAGATGATTACAAAGAATCATCAAAAGAAAACAAGAAATATAATGAGGCTTGCTGCCTTTTGCATATTCTTGCTGCTATTAATAGTAAATGTGTATTGGTGGGGATTCCGCTGGATTGGATTATTTGTATTACTATCAATTCTTGCTGTAATCGGTTTAATATCACTTATCAGAAAAAAACAGGATGTGACAGAATTCAAGCCTTTTAAAGCAATATTGATCTGTATAAACAGCTGTATTCTATTTGCATTTGCTATAATTCCCGGTCTGATGTTTCCTCAATTCCAGCCAATTGAAGCTACAGGAAAATATGATGTAAAGACTGTGAGTGTCACATTAACTGATGATAAAAGAATAGAAGCTTATTCCGAAGAGGAAGAAAATAGAAAACTCACCATACAGTTCTGGTATCCTGAAAATACAACTGATGAAAATATGCCTTTGGTAATATTTTCTCATGGGTCTTTTGGTTACAGGGGAAGTAATATGTCAACATTTGAAGACCTTGCAAGTAATGGATATGTTGTTTGCAGTATAGATCACAGCTATCATTCATTCTTCGCTAAACATATGGATGATACAATGACTACTGTTAATATAGATTTCCTAAATGATGCTGTAAGTATTACAAACAATGAATATGATGTGGAATATGCGTTTAATCTGACCCATGAATGGCTGGAATTGCGTAAAGCAGATATGAGCTATGTACTGAATGAGATAATTGATAATAAATCAGGAAATATACCAGAATACATATGTTCAATGATTGATTACGAAAAAATCGGACTAACCGGTCATTCACTTGGGGGAGCTACTGCAGCTCAATTAGGCAGGGAATTGGATATTATTGATGCAGTAATAGTTATTGATGGAACTATGTTAGGCGAAGGTATTGAATTTAAGAATAATGCTGAACTGCTAGATACAAGGGTTTATCCGGTTCCTTTACTGAATCTTTATAATGAGGAGCATTATCACGATGCAATGAATCAGGGTATTGCTTACAACAATATTTCAGCTAGCAGAAATGCCATTGAAGCATATGATGTGGTTATAAAAGGGTCGGGACATCTGAACTTCACTGATCTGCCTCTATTCTCGCCTGCATTGGCAAAACTTCTTGGTACAGGGGATGTAGATAGCAGATACTGTATTGAAATGATGAATCATATAATTCTCGACTTCTTTGATTATACTTTAAAGCAGCAAGGAGAACTGGACCTGAAAACAGAATACTGATATATAAACAATGTGAGAGGGGAAACCTTCTCACATTGAATTTGTCTGATTGAATGGCAGAGTGAAAACTGCTATAATCTTTCGGACAGGATAGGTTATATAGCTATTCAGTTAAAATACGGTGTCGGTTTCTTTAAATTGACTGGTTGTGAAGGTATTATTATTGAAAGTACTACTTAAAAGAATAGACAGGCAAGAGGAAGAACATGCAGTCATATGCTGTTATGAAGTAAATGACGATATTAAGAGTATAGCTAAGTATATAAAAACAACTGGAGAACTGCTCTGTGCATATGTACAGGATGAAATTAAGCATATTGCTCTGAATGATATTTATTATGTGGAAGCGGTTGATGACAAGGTATTCGCATATACTAAAAATAGTGTTTATGAGATAAAGTGCAGATTGTATGAATTTGTTGAACAATATGAAAAAAGGCGCTTCTTCAGATGTTCTAAGTCCTATGTTATAAATCTGATGAAAATCGAGAGGATTCAGCCTTATATGAATGGCAGATTATCTGCCAGACTGACTAACAATGAAGAAATAGTAATATCAAGACAGTATGTCCCGTTAATGAAAAAAATGCTACAAGGTGAAAAAATATGAGTTTCAAAGTTTTTATCAAAAGATGCATGATGGAATATTTCATAATAACTACATGTATAACAGCAGCTACCGCAATCTTGGGACTGAGTATCGACCCCTCAGCCAGATTTGGCTATGAATCATATTTCTCGCCATTAATTTTCGGATTTATAAGTGTTATACCATCTATAGTGACATATTCAAAAAAGGAATTATCGATCAAACAGACAGTTATAAGAAAGATACTGCACTTTTTCTGTTTGATATTTCTATTAAGCATATTCGGTTTCTGGACAGGTCTTCTTCATGGAATGGCAGAAATAGCATCATTCGCTTTTGCTGTGTTTCTAATTTATGTAATAGTCAATCTTGTGAACTGGCATTTAAACAAAAAAGAAGCTGTAGCGGTAAACAGCATGTTGAAAAATTATCAAAATGATGTAAGGGAATGAAATACTGATAGTCTTTTTAGAAGTGGAATTTCACATTCTATATTTATGCAAAAATGCATTCTGTCATTATTTTATTTAGTAATATCATGAAGTATATCAAAAAAAATGAATTAATTAAACACAAATACTGGCAATAATAATATTGCCATAAATTATCTTAAAACATATTAAACAATTATAAGAAAATGCCGATACATATGTTAAATGGATAAGCATTTGCACTTTATTTCGTTAAAACTTGCTTTTTGATTGTAGAAATGAAGAAATGCGGATGTTTGACATATATCAACTAATATTTAACCACAAATATAAATCATATTTGCAGCTGATATTAGTGTACATAAGATTTCTTTTACAAAAGAAAAAATGAATAAGACTAAAAAGCGGGAAAAATATTAATTATGGAGGTGTGTGTTGAGAAAAGTATCAGGTAAGTTTGGGGTTGGCAGTAAAATAAGCATATTGCTTAGTGTTTCAGTTGTTATGGTAGTTCTGATAGCGGTAGGATTTGCTATTATCGAATTTACGAATCTCATGCAGGAGCGATCAATCGAACAGGCAGTAAAGGGTGTGCAAGGATTGGAACTGCAGATTGAAGTAAGAAAAGATAATGCAAATGAAGTTGCATATCTTCTATCTTTAAATCCAGAAGTCAAATCTGGTATCAGTAGCAAAGACAGGATTATACTAAAACAGGTATATGATAGTATATCCAAGGCTCTTAAAACAGATTTTGTGATTTTTACGGATAAAGAGGGGCTGGTTCTTTACAGATCTGACAATTCATCAGAATATGGGGATAGCATTTCATCACGAGACAGTATAGAAAGCGCTTTATCAGGTAAAGGGATAGCTCTTGTGGAAAGAGGAGGAGATATCCCATTAGTAATAAGCGGTTCCTATCCTGTCAAAAACGAAACTGGTGTGATTATTGGGACTGTTTCATCAGGTTATAGGCTCGATACATACAAAATGCTCGATGACATCAAACCTGTCGTTCAGACTGATTTAACAATATTCTGTGATAATGTCCGTATATCAACTACTATTGAGAATAATGGAAAAAGAGTAGTTGGAACAGAATTGGATTCAACCATATCTAATATTGTTTTAAATCAGAAGACAGATTATACAGGAGAAGCTGATATCCTTGGTGAAAAGTACATAACTTACTATTTGCCTATTTTGGATGAAGACAGTAATTCAATCGGAGTGCTATTCGCAGGGAAATCAATGGCGCAGTTCAATACTGAACTAAAAGAGATTATCTGGATGATTGCGCTTTCGTCTGTAGCTGCAATTATCTTTGTAGTTATAATATCAATGATCATTGTAAAAAAGACAATGACTAGACCAATACAGAAAACATCCGAGCTTGCAAATGAGCTTGCTTTAGGCAATCTGGACCACCCGATAAATATCAAAAACACAGATGAAATTGGAACTTTGGCAAATGTACTGGACATTAATGTCAGAGATGTATTTAAGCGTATTGAAGGAGTTAGAGTTGACATAGATAATGCATCAAAACAGGTCGCTATTGGAACTCAGCAGCTTGCTGACGGGAGTCAGGCAATATCCTCAGGTGCCACTGAGCAGGCTAGTTCCCTTGAACAGCTTACAGCTTCTGTTTCGCAGATTGCTGAACAGTCAAACCAGAATGCAGTTAGTTCGAATAGGGCAAATCAGTTGTCTATGGATGCAAAAAATACTGCTATACAGGGTAATGAACTAATGAACAATTTGCAGAAAGCAATGCAGGATATAAATAAATCATCGCTTGATATATCAAAGATAATAAAAGTAATTGATGATATAGCATTCCAGACCAATATATTAGCCCTAAATGCAGCAGTAGAAGCCGCCAGGGCTGGAATACATGGGAAGGGATTTGCTGTCGTTGCTGAAGAAGTCAGAAACCTTGCTGCAAAAAGCGCAAATGCTGCAAAGGAGACCGCCGAGCTTATTGAAGGATCTATTGAGAGCGTAAATTCTGGTACAGGTATAGCAAACAAGACAGCTGAATCACTTAAAAGCATAGTTGAAAGTGTGGGTGAAACATACAAGATTGTAAGTGAAATTTCATCTTCCTCAAAAGAACAGGCAACTGCTGTCGCTCAGATTAATACTGCTCTTGATCAGTTATCAAAAGTCGTACAGCAAAACTCAGCAACAGCTGAGCAGACCGCTGCATCTAGTGAAGAACTGTCAAGTCAGGCTGATCTTTTGAAAAACATGGTTGAGTTGCTCAAGATCAAGAAAGAAGGATAACTGTAAATAATAAAAAGTCTATTGAATGACATAGTATTAGATAAAAAGCCCAATCGGGCTTTTTTTTATTCTATATTTTATATAATATCATATTAGGTTTTCTATTTAATTAGAATAAAAACATAACATTGGTGATAATTAATATGAGTCCCGATACTATTAACAAAGATGCAACGATCTTTTTAGCTGTATGCTCATTAAGCCTTTTTGATAAAATAACCCCTATAAATAAACCAAAGAGCATAAAAGGTATCAGAATTATAGCTTGTTTCAAAATCGATAATGTCAAAATGCCTGTAACAGAGTAAATAATTATTCTAAAGAGGTTTTCTGTCATAAATACGATGCATAAATTAGCTCTGAAAGCACCTGGATCATTTGTCATTCTGTTTATATATGCTACAAGGAAAGCTCCTACACCGAATAAACCGCTTAGGACTCCTGATATTATGCCTATTATAGTCAGGGTTAATTTTGAACCTTTACTATTGTTCTCTGGTTTTACCTTCAGCCTAACAAAAATATCAGCTGAAATAAGAAGTATTGCAAAACCGAAAATTATCTTCAGAACTGCGGTATCAAGATTTTTAAGGAGTAACGTTC
>JBAZFL010000129.1:0-5610 GCA_041653455.1 Clostridia bacterium | reverse complement strand
TAAAAAAAGAGCAGAACAATCATCTGCAAAAGCTGTGTTGGCACTTGCTATTGGATTAATAGGGATACTTCTTGTGCTTACTGCTCCTGCAATGATTATGCTAATGAATATATAGGAGGGATTATGTATAACAGATTAAAAAAAAGAGGTATGGGGACAGTAGAAGTCGTGATAATTCTGGCTGTGCTTGTGGGTATCGCATTAATTTTCAGAGAAGCCATTACGAATTTTGTCCAGAAGATAATTGATGGGACCTTGAATGACCAAAGCATATTAGAACGCCTGAGGATTAACTGATTATGATAAGCGAGATAATTCAGAATAATAAAGATAAGTATCTTATGCTTAGCGGCGAACAGATGCTCTGCCCGCATCATATGGTAATGATGCTGCAAAAATGTAACATTGACTGTTTCATGCCTTTAAAATATACAAATAATGATGAGTTCCTATATGATACATTGGGCGGGTCATGTTTGTCATGTTATATGCAGAAAAAAGGGTATGCACCTGAGCTCCTCAAAAAGCTTCTGTACAGTATAAAAGATATGCAGAAGATTGCAGTTTCATATCTTATTGACCAAGAATATATAGTTTTTGATGTTAAGTATATTTATATATATGAAAATGAAACATTTAAATATATTCTGGATCCATTCTGTAAGAATGATGCTAATATAAAGATAAAAGAGCTTATTGCAGATTTGACAGAAAACAGTTTTATAAATAAGAGTTTAACAGAAGCTCTATCAAAAGAAGATTTCAATATCAATATAGCTGTTAATGCTTTTAATGCAACTGAAACCAGCAGCAGTGAGATTGGAGATAAAGAAGTAAAAAAGGCAGTACTTAAAAATATTATTGATACTGATGATTGCATAATTGTCAGAGAAAAAGATGTTACAGTAGGCCGAATTAAGTTATTTTGTGATTACCGACTTCCAGGAAAGCTCGCTTCTGCCAAGCATGCAAGTCTAAGATATTCTCATAACACTGTATATATTAGGGATCTGAGCAGTAAGAATGGGACATATATAAATGGTGAAAGGATAAAGCCAAACAGCTACTGTAAAGCAAAGAGAGGAGATATTGTCTCTTTTGGTGATGATGAATATATATTAATGTAGGATTTGAAAAAAATAATGTGGATATCTATCATCATTTATGATAAAATTCTTTTTAATGAAAATGAAGGAGATATCCTATGTTAGCGATAGGCTGTGATCATGCAGGTTTCACGTTGAAAAATGAGATACTCTCGTATCTCGAGAAAAAAAACATACCATACCGGGATTTCGGAGCATACAGCGACGATTCCTGCCATTTCCCATTTTATGCCTCTTTAGTAGCATCAGCCGTTCAAAAGAATGAATGCGAAAGAGGCATTTTAATATGCGGAACAGGGATAGGTATGAGCATAGCTGCGAATAAATTCAAAGGAATAAGAGCCGCTCTTTGCATGGATGAATACCAAGCAAGAATGTCAAAACGCCACAACAATGCTAATATTCTTGTTCTTGCAGGCAGAATAACGCCTAAAGATGCAGCTTTTTCTATTATTGACATATGGTTAAATGAAAATTTCCTTGAAGGAAAATACGAGACACGGAATGGATTGATCCGCAGAATTGAAGAAGGAGGAAGTATGTCAGGAACCAATTATATGGACATGGCGTTCGTATTCGATCATCCTCTTATACAGCATAAGATATCGATTATGAGGGATAAGAATACAAACACAAAGGAATTCAGGGAACTTGTAAAAGAGGTGTCAACTTTAATGGGATATGAAGTAACCCGCGAGTTGCCCCTAGAGGAAGTTGAGGTGGAAACACCAATAGCAAAAACTACAGTTAAAGTGCTTTCAGGAAAGAATGTAGGTTTTGTGCCAATACTTAGAGCTGGTTTGGGAATGGTTGATGGTCTGCTTACTCTGATTCCAACTGCAAAAATCGGGCATATTGGTTTATATAGAGATCATGAAACACTGCAGCCTGTAGAATACTACTGCAAGCTTCCAGAGGATGCTCATGAAAGAATGATTATTTTACTTGATCCTATGCTTGCAACAGGCGGATCAGCATCAGCTGCTATTGGTTTTTTAAAGCAAAGAGGAGTAAAGAATATTAAGCTTATGAGCATTATTGCTGCACCTCAAGGGATACAGAAAGTCCATAAAGACCATCCTGATGTCAATATATACTGCGCATGCGTAGATCAGACTTTGAATGATAATGCATATATTGTTCCTGGATTAGGTGATGCCGGAGACAGGTTGTTTGGTACTAAATAATGGAAAGACCTTCATGGGATGAGTATTTCATGCAAGTGGTTCATCTTGTCAAAACACGCTCTACATGTTTAAGAAGGAAAGTAGGAGCAGTAATTGTTAAAGATAAGAGGATACTGGCTACCGGATATAACGGTGCACCTGTAGGCTGCCGACACTGTGAGGAAACTGGCTGTTTAAGGCAGAAACTTAATGTTCCTTCAGGAGAAAGACATGAGTTATGCCGGGCAATACATGCCGAGCAGAATGCCATTGTACAAGCAGCAAAAGCGGGTATATCAATAGATAATGCAACAATATATGTTTCTGCTCAGCCATGTGTCATCTGCGCAAAGCTTATAATTAATTCCGGTATTAAAAAAATTGTTTTCGAAGGAGATTATCCTGATGAATTGTCTAAAGAGCTTTTAGATGAGTCAGGAATTGAGTTAGTAAGATACGGAGGATGATGTGAGTTATCTATATACTTTCTTGGCATCATTTATCATTGCATTTGCATTAAGCCCCTTAGTAATTAAATTTGCAAAAGCTAAGAATATATTAAAATATCCAAGAAGAAACAGAGATGTTCATACTGAACCAGTACCGCTGCTAGGCGGTACTGCTATTATAGTTTCTTTCGCTCTTGCAGTTTTCTTTAACTACCTTTTAAATCCAAATTTCATCGTGTCTATCGAGGTAATAGGTTTGGTGGTAGGAATTGTAATTGTTTCAGTTATGGGTATACTAGATGATATATATGACTTGAAACCTATTATCAAAGCTGCATTTCAATTTGCAGCTGCAATAGCTACAGTTGCTATTTCCGGTTCAAAAATTGCATATTTCACTAATCTGGGATCAAATAATAATCTTGTTTATCTTCCTGACATTATATCGTTTATTGCAACTGTCCTTTGGATATTCATGCTTACGAATGCATTTAATATTATAGACGGGCTGGATGGTCTTACAACAGGAACTACAATTATATGCAGTCTTACCTTATTCTTTATTACTTTCGTTCGTCCTGATTCAGGATTGGTCGGCGAATATATACCTATTTTGTTAATAGCTCTAAGTGGTGCTGCTGCTGGTTTTCTGCCTTTCAATTTTAATCCTGCTAAACTTTATCTAGGTGAAACGGGAGCGGCTTTTTTAGGATTCTGTATTGCAGTAATTTCCATACAGGGTACTATGAAAGCGCATGCTGCAATTGCAGTATTTATACCTTTAATTGCTATGGGACTGCCAATACTGGATATTTCCTTAGCATACTTCAGACGGATAATAATGAAAAAACCCATTGCAGTAGGGGATAGGGATCATATACATCACAGGCTTATGAAGATGGGATTGTCACAGAAAAAAACTGTACTTATACTGTATTTAATTGATATTGTATTCGGTGTAACTGCATTTTTACTGTCAGGGCAGCAGTATAGCAGATTCTGGCTGTATTTTGCCATAGTAATTATTCTATTAGGGATATCTCTGTATATCCTATATGGACCATTGCTGAAACAGGCTGCTAAAAATGGAAACGGATATGTAAAAGAGGAGGAATCCAGTGATGATTAAGATAATCTCAGTATTCGGTACAAGGCCTGATACTATAAAGATGGCTCCGCTGGTTAACCTGCTTAATACAGATAAAGAAATTAACCACATAGTATGTATTACCGGACAGCACAGGGAAATGGTTAATGAAATATTAGACATATTTGGTATAACAGCAAAATATGATCTGGATATAATGAGAGAAGGTCAGTCACTGGAATATGTCACCTCATCAGTTTTAATGAAATTTTCAGAAGTATTGGAGAATGAGAAACCGGATATGATATTGGTTCATGGAGATACAAATACATGTTTTTCCGCTGCATTAGCCGCCTTCTACAAAAAGGTACCTATAGGGCATGTTGAAGCAGGGTTAAGAACAGCTGATATATACTCACCATATCCGGAGGAATTCGTAAGAAGGACAGTTGATTCTATATCCACTTTGTTTTTTTCTCCTACCAAGAATAATGCGGATAATTTAATAAAAGAGAATGTGGACAAGTCCAGGATATACGTAACAGGTAATACTGTTATTGACACATTGCAGACAACTGTAAGAAAGAGCTATATCTTTAAAGAACCGCTGCTAAATATGATTGACTACAAAACTAAAAAAGTAATTCCTATAACAGCGCATAGAAGAGAGAATATAGGGATTAATCTGGAAAATATCTGTAATGCAGTAAAAAAGCTCGCATCAATATATTCAGAAAGCCACTTTGTTTATACAGTGCATCCCAATCCTGCAGTAAGAAACACAGTGAACAAGATACTTGATGGAATAGAAAATGTATCTTTGCTTCCTCCTCTGGTATTTACCGATTTGCATAACCTGATGTCAAGAGCATATTTCGTAATGACTGACTCAGGCGGTTTGCAGGAAGAAGCGCCTTCACTTGGTGTTCCAGTACTGGTATTAAGGAAAGAGACTGAACGTCCAGAAGCAGTGGAAGCTGGAACAGTAAGACTTACCGGAGTACAATTTGAAGATATAGTCAGAGACGGACAGATGCTGTTTGATGATAAATCTGCATATGACAGGATGAGCAATGCAGTTAACCCATATGGTGACGGTAAAGCTTCCTACAGGATATTAAACGCAATAAAAGAATATTTCAATAATCTTTAGCTTGGATTAACAGTTCGTAATCCTATATTTTCATTAGAGGGGATATAGGGTATAATTTTTACGGTTGTTTTCCAGTGTTTATAATTAAAACGAAATTAATGTATAATACATGTGAATGAACTATACAGATAACAAGAGGTAGAAGATGCAAGAAAAATTACAAGATATAGTCAGAAGATATGAAGAGATAAACCATCAGTTGTCGGATCCGACTGTTTTATCAAATCAGGAGAAATATGTTTCTCTAATGAAGGAGTTAAATGATATCTCGGAAATAGTGAAAGTATACAGAGAGTATGGTGATATTCAGAAGGAAATTGAGGATGTTTATTCAATGCTCAAAGAAAATTCCAATGATTCGGACTTTAAGGAAATGCTTCAGGATGAACTTAAAGAGCTGGAACAGAAAAAGCCTGTGCTTGAACAGAAACTTAAAATACTTCTTCTTCCAACAGATCCTAATGACTCGAAGAATGTAATAATCGAGATAAGAGGCGGAGCAGGCGGTGATGAAGCTGCTCTGTTTGCTGCTAACCTTTTGAGGATGTACACAATGTATGCGGAATCCAAAAAATGGAAGACAGAGATACTTGACATCAATGAAATAGGCATAGGAGGAATAAAGGAAGTAGTATTAGATCGGAAGAGC
>JBAZFL010000128.1:0-5614 GCA_041653455.1 Clostridia bacterium | reverse complement strand
CATTTATGTCTGTCTTATCGATAATATCATCCCTTAACTGAAATGCTATACCAAGATTCAATGCAAAATCACTCAGTCTTTTTAAAGCATTTTTATTACATCCAGCAATAATTGCTGCAGATATTACTGAAGTCTTTATTAATGCTCCTGTTTTCAATGAATACATTTCTAATATATCCATTACATTATCCAATTTATTCATATCTAGGATCTGACCGCCAACCATACCTTCATACCCTGATGCTTTAGCTATATCCTTCGCAGCCGTGATCTCCTTTTTAGTACTGCTGTAATCAAGCATTGTCTCATAAGCAAGATTTAAAAGAGCGTCACCTGTCAGTATTGCATATGCTTCCCCATACTTCTTATGATTAGTCAGTTTCCCTCTTCTGAATTCATCATTATCCATCGCAGGAAGATCATCATGAATAAGTGAATATGTATGTATCATCTCTATAGCTGATGCAAATGCTATATGTTTCTCATTAATTATTACTCCAAGGGCATCAAGTGTCATTAAGAAAAGTACAGGACGTATTCTTTTTCCACCTGCATTTATACTATATAGGCAGGATTCTTTCAAAGCCTGAGGCGCACAACTAGTACTTATCCTCCTGTTTATGAACTGAGTAACCTCTTCACCATATTTTCCAATATATTCTAACAGATTATTCATTCAAGCTCCTTTTGTTCAGTTTTTCCCGTTACTACCATTTTTTCTCGAGCTTTTTCCAGTTTCTCATTAAGCTGCTTTATAAGTTCCTGTCCCTCGGTATATGTTTTAACTGCCTGTTCCAAGGAAAGCTCGCCTTTTTCCAATAATTCAACTTTGTTTTCCAACTCCTTATAAAGATCATTAAAATCTTTGTTATTCATTATTATCCACCTTTTCTACCAGGCTTCTAATATTACCTTCATAAAACCTGGTCATAATCACATCATTCATTTTAATAGAATTAGAATTCTTAATTACATTTCCATTTTCATCAGTCGTAATGCTGTAGCCTCTGGATAAAACAGCTAAAGGATTCAATGCATCCATTTTCTGTACTGAAGAATTCAATCTGTATCTTATGTTATCCAGATAAGTCTTGGAAAACATGAAAAACTGATTTGTAAGATTATCCAGATTCATAGCCATTATATTTGTATATTCATCAGGCCTTTTCATTACTGGCCTTTGGGACAAATTCTGGACTTTGTCAGTCAAATTATTGATAAATTTCGAATATGATGTTTCTAAACTGTATTTTTGTGCTGTTATGTCCTTTATTAGCATTGACTTTTCAGGTATTACCATCTGTGCTGCTGCAGTCGGAGTAGCTGCTCTTGCATCAGCAACAAAGTCAGCAATTGTAAAGTCAGTTTCATGTCCGACTGCGGATATTACTGGAATTCTGCTGTCATAAATCGCATATGCAAGTTCCTCTTCGTTAAAAGGCCATAAATCCTCAACAGAACCTCCACCTCTGGCTATTATTATTACATCCGCGTTTTTATACTCATTAAAATAAGATAATCCTTCAATGATGGTCTTGTGAGCTCCTGAACCCTGTACAGTAGCAGGATACAGAAGCAAGCCATAATTAGGAAACCTGCTACTCAAAATATTTCTGATATCCTGAAGCACAGCACCTGTGCTTGAAGTTATCACCCCTACTGTTTCAGGAAGATATGGTAACTTTTTTTTCCTCTGAGTATCAAAAAGTCCTTCCTCCGCTAATTTCTTTTTTAATTTTTCAAATTTGACGAATAAATCCCCTGCTCCGCTTTCTAGCATATTTGTAACTATTATCTGACACTGTCCGCTTTTCTCATAAAAAGAAAGGTATCCGTAAACACATACCTTGACGCCATCTTCTGGTTTGAATTTTAAATTCTTAGTACTTCCTGCAAACATAACACATCGTATAGAGCACTTATCATCTTTTATTGAGAAATATATGTGGCCTGAATAATGAATTGTGCAGTTGGATATTTCCCCTTCGACATTCAAACTTTCCAATACATCATCAGAA
The DNA here is from genome assembly GCA_041653455.1 of Clostridia bacterium. GTDB lineage: Bacteria > Bacillota > Clostridia > DUPQ01 > DUPQ01 > DUPQ01. The sequence continues at coordinate 3,596 of JBAZFL010000128.1, read as the reverse complement.
GTTATCAGCTTGTTAATGTATTCATTAAGCTGAGATACAGTCAGGGACTTATCCATCACTGCTCTCCGTTTTGAATGTTCGCTAATACCGCATTTATATATTTTCCTGCATCATCGCTTCCATATGATTTTGCTAGCTCTACAGCTTCATTTATTGCAACCGATTTAGGAACATCTTCAAGATTCATTATCTCATAATAAGCTAATCGCATTATTGCTAGTTCAACTTTTGGTATTCTTTCTATTCGCCAGCTCTTTGCAAGATAAAGTGATATAACTGAATCAATATTGCTACTGTTTTCGTTAATGTATGTCAATGCATTTCTGATATATTGTTTTGATGATTCGTCAATTTCATTGTCAACAAAATATTGTTCCATCTGTTCGTTTATATCATCGTTATTTATCTGTATCTGGTATACAAGCTTAAAAGCATGTTCCCTTGTTTTTCTTCTTCCCATAGCAATTCCCTATTCTAACTTATTCCGGCAATTCCGTCAACAAAAACTCTTATGTTGTTCAAATCTATTCCGGTACCGTTAAGTATCTTTTCTTTTACTGCATTCTGTATCTTTGAAGAAATTTCCGGAATGAGTACTGAAGGCATGACTTTTACATATATATCCATACCGACCAGTGAATCTTTCAGATTAACTTTAGCTCTTATATCTGTTATTGAATCAAACTGAGAGACTTCCATTTTTGCCAAAGCTTCCAATGAATACACAGCAATGCTTATTTGTCCTGATGGAGTAGCGATATTAACAGTTTCTGCAGGTTTTTCCTCTTTTTGCATCATAGACCATATGAAAATCGTTTCAAAAGCAATTATTGCCAATGAAACAAGAAAAACTAATCCCCTTTGTGCGGAAAAAAACTTTGCATCTACAAAGTCCTCAAAAAATCTTTCAAAATCGAGCGGATCTAGACTTGCATAAACTAATATAAGGCAAACAGCTAAAATTAATATAATATTAATGCCGAAAAAAAGATTTTTTACTTTTTTTATTGTCTTCATTTCAGATCCTCCTTCGCTTTGTATATATTTACGCCTTGGACATGAATATTAACCTCAGTTACTTTACTTCCGGTCATTTTCTCTACCATTTTTTTTACTTTCTCCTGTATGCTCCAGGCGACTTCGGGTATCCTCACTCCCAATTCTACAATTACATATATGTTTACATGGATTCCTTCTTCATCTGTCTCAATCTTTACACCTTTTGAAAGATTTTTTATACCTAATGCTTGAGCAAGTTCACCGGTTATCCCACCGCTCATAGCATATACTCCATCTTCTTCCATAGCGGCAATTCCCGCAAGTATTGCGATAACCTCATTAGTGACTTTAAGCTGGCCTAAAGCCGTTTCAAGCCCATTTAATTTTAAAACATCGTCACCCATCACATACCTCTTATGTAATTATACATTTCGAATGCTGTATTTACAATATAACCAAAAGTTAATTAATCACAATGATCAGGTTTAGGGTATTTAGGCGAAAAACTTTCCGTATTTACAGTTTGCGGATTGAATAATCTTTTCAAATTGCTTTCAAAAATTCTCTTGAGAGTATCTGCAGATGATATTATCCTTGCATTTATGATTATATTAAATGCATCATGCTTGGAAATCATTTCATTATTTTTAGATATACTATCATCATCTGAGGTTATGCTTGCTTTGTAATAATCATTGTCAGCGACCGCATAACACTTCATATGAGCAATAGAGCATCCTGCTTCAATAAGTTCCTTCTTAACATTCAGCATATACTCATCCATTATGGAATTTACATCAATGGCTTCATCATATCTAATAAAAGCATTTGAATTCAGCCATCCTAAAGAAGATTCTATGGATTTAAATTTTGAATAATCTACATCAATACTGCTTTTAGGACTGAAAGAACCATTTAAAATGAAACTTTCAATATCATTTATATATTTTTCCTGTATGGCTGAAACGCATACCACCTGCGTGTTTTTATATTTTTTTTTCAGAAATTCAGATAGCTCAATCTGTTCGGTTTGCGTTATGGTATCAATCTTGTTGATCAATATCAGGTCAGCTTCTTCAAGCTGTTTGGAAAAAAGATACGATACTGGAGTAGAATACTCGCTGTTTGAATCGCTTAACATAAGCTTTCTGATTCTTTTTGGATCTGCAAGAACAATCAATGGAGACAAGACATAGCCTTCGTTGAATGATTGAAGCATTACTGATTTGTTATTTACAAAAGGTTTGAATATTGTTGATATAAGGTTAATTGCTGAACCAACAGGTTCAAGCAACAGAACATCAGCTGCTTTTTTATCCTTAAATTCCACCAGTTTTGAAGCCAGTTCATCAAAAAAACAGCAGAAGCATTTTCCTTTAACAGACATCACATCCAATCCATTGGCTTTGAGGAATTTCGCATCAATAAGATCGCTTCCCTGGTCATTCGTCACTATACCGACAGTCTTACCCTTTTCAATCAGGCTTTTTGCTAAATTGAGAATAAGTGTTGTTTTGCCTGATCCTAAAAACCCTCCTATTACTGCGACTTTTGTTTTATCCATTTCATCTCCTGATATCAATATATGCTTTGAGCTGTCTTTTGTGCAGTATGTTACCACAAGTAATCTGTTCATCATCAATAAGTACTGCTGGAAACATTTCAACTTCCAAACCAGGTATTTTAGAAATGTCTCCCGGTTTTTCTATAACTGTTATAACAAATTCCACATCAGAATAATCGGGCTTGATTTTCTCAAACAAATTTATCATCAGATCGCTGACAATTATGCACGACTGACATGGGTTTTTCATCTCAACCAGTTGCACTACCATTATTTTTTTAATGCAATCGCCTGCAATATAGTTTCTTTTAGTTCCTTAACGCTTGGAACAAGACTTATATATTTAATCTGTCCATCTATTACAATAGTCGGTATATTGGATACTCCAAGTTTCATCATAAACACAACTGACTCTTTATCTTTAATTTTGTGTTCAGTATATATTACTTTATCTGATAATCCGTCGCATGCAGCTTTAACTGCTTCCATCATATACTGGCACGGCGCACATGATGCAGAATCAAGTGTTACAACATCGATAATTACCTTTTTTTCAGAATTGTAATCTGGTAATTCAACAACAATACCATCCAGAGCTGACTCGCTTACTATGGATTCTGGCATCTCTCCATGTGCTACAGAACTTATTGCTAATACATTCTCAACAGGTGTAGCATATGGCATGTCGCATCCAGGAGATAATATATAACCCTTATTGCCGCCTATGCTCATACAGTTTAAAGCATCATTTATGTTATCCTGAACTGTTCCAAAAAGCATTGTAACAGTAAGTTTTATGTTACCTCCGACAGATACTCCTCTTTTTCTGCAAATGTCAATAACATATTCAAGAGGTATATTTTCATCTATAGATATATTGTCACACTTACATCTGCTCATGACTTCGATGTTCTTTTTGGCGTCACCGCAAACAAACAATGATGAAAGCTTGTTCCTGCTTCTGATATGATCAAACACCTCTACAACATATGGCAATACGAATTCTTCAAAACTATCTGGTGATATCTGACTT
>JBAZFL010000127.1:0-5644 GCA_041653455.1 Clostridia bacterium | reverse complement strand
ATATGATCCGAGAAATGAGACCCGAAGATTGGAAAGAAGTAAGCAGGATTTATCAGCAAGGTATTGATGCAAAGAATGCGACATTCGAAACATTACTGCCTGATTACAGTTCATGGGATAATTCTCATTTAAAAGAATGCAGATTAGTCTCAACTGATACTGAAGGTAATATAAACGGTTGGATAGCTTTAAGTCCTACAAGTGCAAGAAAAGCATACAAAGGAGTTGCTGAAGTAAGTATATATATTGACAAAAGCTCATTAAGGCAGCATATCGGATATGATTTAATGCAAAAACTAATTGAACTATCAGAAAAACACGGCATCTGGATGCTTTACTCCTCGATTATCGCCTCTAATCACCCAAGCATATATTTTCATACGAGATGCGGATTCAGAACAGTAGGTATAAGGGAAAAAATCGCAAAAGATGCAGATGGGATATGGACAGATACAGTAATTATGGAAAGAAGAAGCGAAACAATCTGGTAATTTCGATTATACTTTACTACAGAATATTTACCTTTCTCCTTTTATGTTTAATAAAAAATAATGGACATTCATTAATACTGGTACTAAACTGATTATGCAACTATGATTTACGAAAGGTAGTGTTTGATTTGAATAGAAGAAAGAAAAAAATAAATGTACTTCTGGTAATTATGATTCTATGTATGATTTTTCTATCAGGCTGCGGAAATATGATCACATTTTCCGGTACCAGTATCTCTTTTGGAAAAAGATTTGAACTTGATTTTAAACTATTAAACACTACATATGAAAGCTGGATGACGCTAAAAGAAGGCGACAGGATTAAAACTTCATTTGCCATAACAGAAGGTAAGGTTGATATTTATGTCAGATTTGAAGATAACAGCATTATATATCAGGGAAATGATATAAAAAACAACGACTTTATCCTTGAGATAAATAAATCAGGTAAATACTATTTTGAAGTCATCGGCTCACATGCAGCAGGATATGTGCACTTCAATAAGATACCCTAATATTTTAGTCTAAGTTATTTATTATCAATCTTTTCAAAATTAACTAAATCAGCCATATCCGGGTTATAAATGGTAACTCTATTCCTGCCATCTTTTTTTGATACATATAAAGCTGTATCTGCTTTACTTATAAGAATTTTCATTTCCTCTTCTCCACAATAATCACAGATACCTGCAGAAAAGGTAACTTTTCCCATTTTTGGAAAATCATACTTTTCAGTTTCCTGACGCAGATACTCTAATAAATCATATGCTTCCTGTTGCGAAATATTAGGCATAAGCATAATGAATTCATCTCCACCCCATCTTGATAAAATATCTGTGGATTTAATGAGGAATTTCAGGTTGCTTGTAAAATAATATAGAATGTCATCACCTGTGTTGTGGCCATACTCATCATTAATATTCTTAAAATGATCAATATCAATAATGGCAATGCAAAATGATTTGTTATATTTTTTCGAAATCTTTATATAATCTTCAATAACCTCGGTGATTTTTCTTCTGTTATATACTCCCGTAAGATCATCAGTCTGAGACATGATCTTCAGTTTCTTGCTTAATTCAGTTATCTCTTTCTCTTTAATAAACAGTTTTAGATGCCTGTTATAATTCATAATATTCCCGACATATAAAAGAAATGTAAATACAAATGCTATAAGAAACTCACCATACCATATCGAAAAATCGATAACAAATAAATCTATGTATATGCTTAATACAATAATACTGAAGAAAAATGCTAAACCCGCATAATAAGGATTTTTCACACAAGTCAGCGATGCTATGTAAAACACCAGCAATAATACGCTCAGACTCAACATTCCATTTCTAAACATGAAAACAGCAAAAAAACATCCCATTAGTAGAATTCCCAACTGAACAAAGGTAAGGAGAATATCAGTAAAAGTAATTTTCCCAGTACGAATTACTTTCTTTCTTAAATTATGTAAAAATAGTATAAAAGTAAGTGAAACTGCTACTATTGCAGCTCTCATTACAAATATCGAAGTAATCCAGGTTACTAAACCTACAGCTTCTAAAAATATGAATACTACTTGAAAAAGTGTAACAATACTTAGGATATATATATATCTTTTTATATTCTCAATAATAAGGTTAGTCTTAAACTCTCTAGACAAGCTTTTATCAACACTTACCATTGAGATTACATCTTTAATTGTCTGCGCTATCTTCTTTCTCATTATAATAGCCTTTATTCAAATTAGTAATTACATAACAATTATACCATACACGCAACTAATATAATTCAACTTAAATCTAAAGCATTACAAGCAGTTCCTGAATCATTTTAAATATTTAATATAAAACCGATTTCAATTTATTCTATATGAAAATACACCATCTGACACCATACTTATCAATCAGATCAGTCATTAATGGACTGTACTCACATTTAGAAAGAGGACAAATAACATAAACCTGAACTGTTTATTCTGCTTTTCGTTTAGTTCTTTTTTCCAGATACATCTCACGGTCTGCCAATTTAATTAAATCATCTGGGTCCAGACCATCTTCCGGATAACGTGCCAAGCCCAAACTTATCCCATAATAAGGCTCTTCCATGACCATATCTTCAGCAACTGCCTTTTTGAAACAGTTACTGTCAAAACTATCATCAGTATCGGTAAGCAGGCAAATAAACTCATCTCCTGCAAAACGATAAACATCACCTTTATTATTGACAACATATTGAAGAGCTTTAGCAAACTGTTTTAAATAGTCATCACCAGCAGAATGATAATAGGTATCATTAATCTTTTTAAGATTATCCAGATCTATGAATATAACAAGGAATTCTTGTTTGACCTGAATATATTCATTCATCTGTTTGTATAATGAATAGCGGTTTTTCAAGCCTGTCAAAGAATCATAAAATGCAATGTTTGTAATTGCTGCAGTTTCTTTCTTGAGTGATGAAACTTGTGTTGATAATAATTGCTTATCCTGTTCAACCTTTGTTTTGGTTTGGATCTCAATAAACAAATAGAAAATTATCACAAAAATCAATAGTGATAAAGCTATTCCGATGTATGCATGATAAAAATTCTCTGGACGGTTAAAAACCGTATCGGGAACGAATAGGATAAAGTAGGTAAGAGCATAAGACATAATAAGTGCGCCATTTAATATCCACCACCCTTTTTTTATCACCTCAGTCATTTTTATATAAGTCGGCCGAATAAATTTTATTATTATTGGCAAGAATATTAAATAGGTTAAAACGCGTGCAGCAGTATCAATAAATGGATTGTCTTCCCCAAAAAACAAATAAGATGCAAGAAGCCCGTTTGTAACTGCAACATTCGCAAAAAGCTGTGTTGTCAATATTACAAAAATAAATTTAGCATCTTTAAAAGCGGAAAAGCACAATCCCAGAGCAATGTATGGTAATGTCAGAGTCAACAGATAAAACCTTATATAAAATGAAATACCGACAAAAGCGATCAGTAAAGCATTTATGCTAGTTATAACAAGCCATCCCAAAAAAACCAGTATAAGACTTTTCCGTCCTGGCTTTTTTAAAGGCTGTATAAGTAATACGAAATATACAGCAAAAGCTTGAGATACAAAGAGTCTTAATATTGTCCCGTCATTTAGCATTATTGTGCTCCTTCCAAAAACGATAACGAGTTAACCTATATAGTTTACTATATCATAAAAAGTTATTTAAGTATCTTAATTTACTTTTTAATAAATCAAATTTATTTTTTGTTTTTAATTTTAAGAATATTTTATAAATTTTCTTGAAAATATCTTTCATTTCCTTATTTTACCGCTTATTGTTAATATACCATTTAGGATTAGATATAGCGATACAAGAATAGAGCATATCATATCAACATAATAAGTTATACCTTCACCTGGAGCTATTACAATTATTACAAGAGTTATTGCTACACATACATCAACAAGAAATTTTGCAAGATACAATTTGCTTTGAACTGATAGGATTGCATCAGGGTTCTCTCTATTCAGTTTGCTGTATCTTATCCAGAACCAGGCATTGACTACAACCCCTAATAACGCAATAATCAAACCTGGAACAACATTACCTTTTTCGACACCAAGACGAAATATTGCGACAAAAACCATTGCTATACCCGAAATACACATTGCAATACCGACTGACAAATTAGCGGCGTGTTCAAGTTTTGCTTTATATTCTATATCCATTTCATTTCTTCTGCTTAAATAGCGGTATATGACCCATGATACGATTATTGCAACTAATTCAGCTGTTCTTCTTATAAAATCTACATATTGCGTAGAAGAATGTCCCAGTAATAAACCTAACCCTACCACGATCGGGCCAGGAGAACTTAGGATAACTGATGCTAGAAGTGTGCGTTCGCCAGATTTCTTTTTCATAAGTAAATTACCCCTCCTTTAAGATATAGCAACAGGATCATTGTAAAGGCAGATGCTAAAGGACATGTCAAAGTATCCATTCCACCTTTTGTATATAACTCGACAACTGCGCTTACAGCTGCTGTAATAACTGCAATCAGTAAGTAGCTATACCAATTTAACGAACTATATGCAACAAGAATTACTAGAACTGAAATAAAAGATACAATGAACATAGCTAAGGTACCCTCAAGGCTTTTTCGTCCTTCAACTAGTTTGCCTTCAATGTAATTTTGTCCAAAACGTTTTCCAACTAAAGCCGCTGCAGCATCACCAAATCCCCATGCAAACACTGAAGCGATAACCAGATATTTCAAATTTAACCATCCCCAGCATACGCTGATCAGTATTGAGAACATAATAAAAACTATAACCAAGCTCTTTTTGATTTCTCCTTTTTTCCTTTCAGTAAGAAGATTGGAATATCCAGGTATTCTTTCAGCAAACAGTAAAATTGGAAATACAATCAATGCGAAAAAAACTGATGCTGTTACTGATATCCACCATGTACTGAATGCACCTGTTAAAACGAATATAGAACATAACAGTATCATATGAAGTATTTTGCGAAAGACTTCATCAGGCACTTTAATAAACCGCCTAATAATTAAAGCAATTGCTGCACAAACTAGGAAATATCCTATCAGAACACCAAAACCTATAATAAATTCACGCATTTACATCCTCGCTATGTTGAAGATTCTTTGAAATATGTGATAGCAGAGACTCTATAAAAATGAAATTATCGTCATCAATCCCTGTTCTTGCAAGGTTATACAAATTGTCATAAATATCCTTAATATTCTGACTGTTACTTAGAGCTTTACTAGTAAGAGATATTGCATATGCTCTTCTATCAGAAACTTGTCTGATACGATTAACAAATCCTTTGGCTTCGAGAGAATCAACAGCACGGGATACTACAGCTTTTCCTATATCCAGCTGCTCTGCAAGCTGTTCTTGTTGAAGATTATCACTTCCCGTTACAAGTAAAAACAGTAAATCTCCTTCAGTTCCTGTTAAACCTAAAGGCTCAAGCTGAGCATTTATTATCTTTCTTGCAGTTCGAATCACGCTTTTCATGTCGAGCCACATTTTTCTAATCAGTAGCATGTGATACTCCTCCATAGGGTGTGATTATATCCACTTATAGTTGACTAGTCAACTATAAATTCGAATAAATACTGGAAATAGTTAAAAGATTAA
>JBAZFL010000126.1:0-5650 GCA_041653455.1 Clostridia bacterium | reverse complement strand
TACTAGATTTGAGATAGCTTTATTCCTTCTGTCTTCATTTAGAAGATCAAAATACAGAGCAAGGACATATGCTGTCTGCGTATCGGTGACTAATTTATCATCTTGCCAGTAAGCTTCGTTGAATGCTTTTGATATATTAGCATACAGGTCTTCATAATATGCGATAACTTTCTTGCTTTTCTTTAATAGGATTGAAGATTTTCTAAGAATATCCACACTATTAGCATAATAAACTGTTGATATAAGATACGGATCTGTTTTCCCTTTATATGTTCCAGATGGAACATCCAGAGCAAGCCAGTCACCGTAATGATTGCCATTGTTCCACAAATATGGGTTGTCCGATGAATTTTTTATATATTCTACCCATGCAGCCATGCTTTCATACTGATCTGAAAGTATCTCTCTATCACCATATGTAAGATACATCTGAAATGGCACTATAGTAGCTGCATCACCCCATGCAGAAGATACGCCTGTAAATGAGTATTTGATTGGTATAACTACAGGAACTGCTCCATTAGTGGCTTGGCATAAAGTCAGATCAGAAAGCCATTTGGTAAAAAATTTCTTTACATCATAGTTATATGATGCTGCCTTTGCGAATACCTGGGCATCTCCGGTCCATCCTAAACGTTCATCTCTTTGAGGACAATCCGTAGGCACATCAAGAAAGTTACCCTTCTGTCCCCATATAGTATTCATGTAGAGCTTATTAAGCAATTGATTTGAACTTTCAAAAAATCCTGTTCGCTTCATGTCAGAATGTACGACAACAGCCTTTATATCCTCTAAATTTACATTATCTGTCCACTCATCTAATCTTATGTATCTAAAGCCCTGAAATGAAAAATGAGGCGAATAGGTGCTTAAGAATCCATTTGATATATATTCTATACGCTGCTTGGCTCCTCTAAGATTATCTGTATAGAAATTACCTTCATTATCAAGAACTTCAGCATGTGATATAACGAATCTCTGACCTAACTTGCCTTTAACTTTGAATCTGATATAACCTGTCATATTCTGTCCAAAGTCTATAACCTTCTCATTCTTGGGTGTAGTAATTAGTTTTAAGGCAGGAAGTATCTCTTGTTCCTTAACATATTCTCCCTGATGTTTCACTAAATCATTCGGATTATATCCATAAGCAGTTCTAACAGGATGAAAGTCATGTATTGCAATTCTCTCATCATATGTCTCCCCATCATAAATATCGGAAAAAATCACTTTGGTTTTAGCTGCTTTCCAATTATCATTTGCCATACTTATATAGAAATCCTTTGTCCCATCTTCAAATACGACATCTAAAGCGCATGCTATTGCAAAAGGCATTTTAGCAGGATCCCCGCAAATATGCCCGCTGAACCAGCCTCTTGCTACATGCACTGAAAGAATAGCTTGATTATCCTTGATAAGTTTGGTTACATCAAAAGTCTGATATTGAACTCTTCTTGCATAATGTGTATATCCGGGCAGGAATTTATAATCCTTTCCAACGCGTTTATTATTTACATAAGCCTCATACAAACCCAATGCTGTTACATGAAAAAAAGCTTTTATAACTTTCTTGTCAAATTTCACAGTACGCTGGAATATTCTGGCTGAATAATCATCTTGTGCCATATCTGTTGTAATCCATCTTGCATGATAAATCGAATCCATATTAAATCTCCAATAATTCATTATTTTGCAGAAAATCTTCTGCTACAATATAGTTTATCATATTCATATGAATAAAAATAAATAAGAGGACAAGTTATCTGTCCTCTTATTGCATTTTGTATAACTAAATGCATGCTGATTTCTATTATTCTTCTTCTGCTTCCTTTTTAGCGGCTGCAACTACTTTTTCAGCCATGTTTGCTGGCATTTCCTCATATCTTTCGAGTTTCATAGTAAATGATCCTCTTCCTTGAGTCATACTCCTAAGATCAGTAGCATATTTGAACATTTCTGCATGAGGAACTTCAGCCATAACCTTCTGATAACCCTTTTCTGCAGGATTCATACCAAGAATTCTTCCTCTTCTCTTATTCATATCACCTATGATATCACCCATGTATGAGTCAGGGATCATTACTTCGCAGGACATAATAGGTTCAAGCAACACCGGACTTGCATCAATCAGCTTTTTATATGCCAAACTTGCTGCAATTTTAAATGCCATTTCAGATGAATCAACATCATGATATGATCCGTCTATGAGCGTTGCTTTCAATCTTACCATCGGATATCCGGCTAATACACCTTTTACTACGCATTCTCTCAATCCTTTTTCAACTGCCGGTATATAGTTCTTTGGAACCGAACCTCCTAATATCTTTTCCTCAAAAACAAGATCCTCAACATCATTAGGTTCAAATACCATCTTAACGTGACCATACTGGCCATGGCCTCCTGATTGCTTTTTATGTTTTCCTTCTGCTTCCAGTTTTTTCTTTATAGTCTCTCTGTATGGGATTCTTGGATCTGTAAGTCTTACTGAGACGCTGTACTTGGATTTCAGCTTGCTTGTTATTACATCAATATGCTGCTCTCCTAAACCGCTTACGAGAAGCTGTTTGGTTTCTGGATTATTCTCAACTCTGAATGTAGGATCTTCGTCACGAAGTTTATTCAGCCCTGCACCTATCTTGTCTTCGTCTCCTTTTGCTAATGGTTCTACTGCCAATGAAATCGAAGGATAAGGAAATTCAATCTTCTTGAGCTCTAAAGGATATGACTGTAATGATAATGTGTCATTTGTCTGAGTATTTGAAAGTTTTGCAACAGCTACGATATCACCTGCAACTGCTTTTTCACACTGTTCCTGCTTCTTTCCTTTTAAAATGAATGGATTGGATACTTTCTCAGTATCTGCTGTTCTGGAATTGTATACCACCATGTCTGATTTCAACTCACCTGAACATACTTTAACAAGTGATATCTTTCCGACAAATGCATCAACCATTGTCTTAAATACCAGCCCGGAAAATTTCTCATCGCCTGAAGGGTTAAACTCAACCTGTTCATCAGTACCAGCTTTTACTGCATGAACCTTGTATGCTGCCGGTGATGGAAAGAATGATATTAATGCATCCATTAAAACATCCACTCCAGCCATCTGAATAGAAGAACCGCAATATATTGGGAATATTGCATCATCTTCAATGCCTTGAATTAGGCCTTTTAGTATTTCATCGTCTGTAAAATGCTCTCCTTCAAAGTATTTTTCCATAAGCTCTTCGTCAGTCTCAGCAACTGCTTCCATTATAGGTTCTCTAAGTTCTTCTGCTTTGCTTAAATATTGTGATGGTATCTCAGTTTGAACAGTTGTTTTATTTTGAATCATGTATGCTTTCTTGGTAACTGCATCAACAATACCTTTCAACTGGCCTTCTTCGATTATGGGAAACTGAAAAGGTAATACTTTGCTTCCGAATTTATTCTGAAGATCCTGACATACTTTGAAGAAATCAGCATTTTCCTCTTCAAGCTTGCTTATGAAAAATGCTCTGCTTATGTTAACTTCTTCAGCATAATCCCATGATTTTTCCGTTCCTACTTCAACTCCGTTTTTAGCAGAAAGAAGTATCAATGCTATTTCAGCTGCTCTTGATGCGCATTTTACCTCACCTGCAAAATCAAAATAGCCAGGTGTATCAAGTATATTTAATTTACTATTTTTCCATTCAATTGGCGCTATTGAGGTATTAATGGAAAATTTTCTTCTTATCTCTTCTGGATCAAAATCACAAGCGGTATTACCGTCAGTAATATTTCCAAACCTGTCAATTCCCTTTGACAGAAACAGCATAGCCTCAGCAAGAGTCGTTTTGCCTGATCCGCCATGTCCCATTAATACAACATTTCTGATATTAGTCGTGGTGTAAGTTTTCATCTATTTCTCCTCTTGAAAATTCTTTATTTTATATCCCAGCACCATCAGACTGTCACTGAGATGAACATTCTCTATTGGTATTTCGTGGGGTAGTGTTAAATCCATAGGTGAAAAGTTGAATAAGCCCTTTACTCCCGCATTAGCTACCCTGGATGCGATATCCTTTGTTTCGCTTCGAGGAAGTGATAATATCGCAATATCGGTTTTATGCTGTGAAATGAATGCTTCAAGCTTGTCTATACACATTATTTCAGTTCCGTTTATAGTCTTACCTATTAGTTTTGGATTAATATCGAATATCCCTATAATATCAAAACCTCTTTTGTGAAAATTATTATACTTTGCAAGCGCAGTTCCCAAGTTGCCTGCTCCGATTATTATAACTGTAAATCCTTGTTCTTTTAGGAGAATCTGTTTCATGCTTTCATATAGGGTATCGACATTATATCCATACCCCTGCTGCCCGAAACCTCCAAAGTAACTGAAATCCTGTCTGATTTGTGATGCTGTCATACCCATTTTTAATCCAAGGCTAGATGAGGAAACTTTTAAAACTCCACTTTCCTTTAACTCTCCTATGTATCTAAGATATCTCGGCAATCTGCGTATTACCGCTTCAGATATTCTTTTTTTTGCCTGCATCACATACTCCAGTATTAATAGTCACTCGACAAATTATATATAAATAATTAAATCATGTCAATTAGCAATTGGGTGTGGAATACTTGGTCAGGAATCCGTATTTGAATTATATTTAATGAAATCTTCCACATATCCGCCCATTCTGCTTATTGCCCCGCATATATCCACTATCTCAGATTTCTTAATGCTATACATATTTTTTGTAAGATATCCTCTTAAAAAAGATACCGCTCTCCCGTCATTCAAATCTGCCATAAGATTTGCTGTCATTCCTTTGTTATCAGTATGTAAAAAATGAACCCTCAAAAGCTTATATATCTGATCCTTTTTGTCAGATTCTCTGAATATTTCTATAAGCACAGAAAGCAGATCTACTTCTACTTTGTTTTTTATAAAGTAATCAGAAATATCTTTGAATACTGAATCCTTATCAAAAGTTGCTAAAACATCAGATGCTTCTTCTCTAATCAGGTCAGAATCAGATGAAGTAATAAGGTTTATCAGGAAGTTCCTGTTATCATCAGTATCATATCCTATAAGCGAATTAACCAAAGAAGCACGATCAGCTTGCGGACGAGTCTCATCTGTTATCCTTGATTTTATGCCATCAACACCTAACATTTCATGAAGAATTGATATAAGGGAAAAAGGCAGATACATGTCGCATATCATTAACGCAAAATCAAGAACATTGTCTATTCCTTCATGTTCAATATCTTTTCTTAGAATCTCATCTACAGCTACTCCATCTATAAGCTCATCTTCAAATTTATCCCTAGCGCATTTTATCAAAGAAAAATATTCCTGCTTTGTATTAACATTATCCATTCTCTCTTCAAATACTTTTTGCATAACTTTGTTATATCTGTTAAATAATTTTTCGTTCATTTCAAAAAGTCCTCATCATCTTTAATGCGTTTGGTAATATGCAGCTTGTCTATCCCTTTAAGTCCCATCAGATACCACAATCCGCTTATTATAGGCACTACTGCGTATGCTGCTAAGAAAGCATACCATGTATAATCTAAAGTGTTAATCATAAAATACATAGGTCCAAGAGCGCATCTGTAAACATAATGGAAAATTCTTAATCCCAATTCTAGCGAGTTGTCAAAAATAAGAAGA
>JBAZFL010000125.1:0-5655 GCA_041653455.1 Clostridia bacterium | reverse complement strand
ATTCCCACTGAGCTGAATACCCTTTCATTATCATTTGCAAATTCAACAGCTTTCTGTGAGGTGTATCTGTCATCAGAAACATTGAGAACGGCATGTATGCCGTTCTCTAAAGCTCTTTTTATAACTTCATTTCTGTCTTGATCGAACTGTTGTGAAAGCAGATGTGCGTGACTTTCGAAAATCATTGCTTCTTCAATGCCATAGCGATCTTAGCTTTAATAATAATGTTTTCTGCTGTAAGCCCATACATTTTTATAAGGTCTTCAGGTTTTCCGGATTTTCCGAACTTATCCTCAATTCCGACCCTCTTTACCGGGGCAGGTTGCTCATCACATAAAACCTCGCATACTGCAGAACCCAATCCGCCGATAATATTATGTTCCTCAGCAGTAACTATCGCTCCGGTCTCTCTTGCTGCCTTCACAATAATCTCTCTGTCAATGGGCTTGATGGTGTGTATATTAATTACCCTTGCCAATATACCCTGTGACCTCAATGCCTCATATGCATCAAGTGCAGGTTTGACCATAAGCCCAGTCGCTATAATCGTTACATCACATCCGTCTTTCAGCTGTACGCCTTTACCAATCTGAAATTCATATGAGTTGTCATATATATCTTCCACTGCAAGCCTGCCAAGTCTTAAATATACTGGACCGTTATAATCAATAATTGCCTTTACTGCCTGTTTCGTCTCTCTTCCGTCACATGGCTGAATAACTGTCATATTAGGCAATGCTCTCATTATAGCTATATCTTCAATAGCCTGGTGAGTCGCACCGTCTTCTCCGACTGATATCCCTGCATGGGTAGCAGCTATCTTGACGTTAAGTTTTGGATAACATACTGAGTTTCTTATCTGTTCTGCGGCTCTTACAGCTGCAAATATTGCGAAAGAACTTGCAAATACTATCTTATTGCATGTTGCCATGCCTGCTGCAGAAGATATCATATTAGCTTCTGCTATTCCGGTATTGAAGAATCTTTCAGGGTATAATTCCTTAAAAGTTGCTGTCATAGTGGATTTTGACAAATCCGCATCCAGTACGATTATTCTTTCATTGCTTCCGTATTCTGCTAACGCTTCTCCGTAGGCTGCTCTTGTTGCTTTTTTCATTTAATTTACACCCCCAGGTTTTCGATATATGCATCTAATTCAGCAATAGCTTTATCCCTTTGTTCCTGATTGGGAGCCTTGCCATGCCAGCCATACTGGTTTTCCATAAATGATACGCCTTTGCCTTTTACTGTTTCTGCTACGATCATAGTAGGTTTTCCTTTAGTTTTCTTTGCTTTTTCTATAGCATTATCTATCTGGTTCATATCATGCCCGTCAACTATTATGACATTCCATCCGAATGCTTCAAATTTTGCAGCAACAGGTTCCGGCGACATTACTTTTGTAATATCTCCATCTATTTGTAATCCATTATGATCAAGAAATGCTGTAAGGTTGTCTAACTTATAGTGAGCTGCATACATCATGGCTTCCCATACTTGCCCTTCCTGAAGTTCTCCATCACCTAATATTGCATATACCCTGTAATCTTTCTTGTCCAATTTTCCCATCTGAGCCATTCCGCATGCTGCGCAGATCCCCTGACCCAAAGAGCCGGTAGTCATATCTACTCCTGGCACATCCTTTACGGATGGATGTCCTTCAAGATAACTGTCTGCCTGACGGAAAGTCAGAAGATCCTTTTTGGGAATAAATCCTTTTTCTGCAAGTACAGAATACAATACCGGTGAAGCATGTCCTTTTGATAAGACAAATCTATCCCTGTCAGGGTCTTTCGGTGTTGAGGAATTGACATTCATGTGCTTGAAATACAAGACTGTAAGTATATCTGCACAGGATAACGATCCTCCAGGATGTCCGCTGCCAGCTGAAAAAACCTCATCAATAATGTTTTTTCTGACATCGGCTGCCTTCCTCTTAAGTTTTAACAATAATTCCTGTTCCATTAACAACTCCTTTTTAGTGCCATATATGTAATTATGGACATTTTATGCAATAGATGCATAACCTTAATAATTATATCATCTCATAGTTCTTTGTCAAAGGCTCCAAAGCCTTCTCCAAGTACCTGGTGTGCAGATGTAACAATTAAGAAAGCTTTGTTATCCATCTGTTTTACAAGTTTTTTCAAAGCTGGCAGCTGCCTGTTTTTAACTACACAGAAAAGAGTCTCTCTTTCTCTTTTAAAATACATCCCTCGGCCGGCAAATCCTGTAACTCCTCTTCCAAGAGTGTGAATAATAGCATCAGCTATCTGCTCGCTCTTATCCGACATTATAAACACTGCTTTTGCAACATTTGCACCATCTAGCATAAGGTCAATCATCTTCATGGAAATAAATATAGCGATAACCGAATAAAGTACTAGAAGAAGGTTTTTGAATACTATCAGAGACATTATTACCGATATACCGTCAAACATGAACATAAGTGTACCCACGCTGTAATGTATTCCTTTTTTCCTGAGTATTTCTGCAAACAGATCAGACCCGCCAGTACAGGAATTTCTTGTAAATACCAGTCCCAATCCCAATCCCATAATCGCGCCTCCAAAAAGGCAGAACAGCATCAGATCAGGAAGATTATTGCTTTCTATCACTATCTCATTGGAAAGCCTGGACAACCATGGTGATGTTAAGTCGATTACCACAGTATATGCAAGAGTGCAAAACAGCGTCCTTGCCATAAAAGTCTTACCTATTACCTTGTACCCTATTAAAAATAAAGGAAGATTAAGAAGCACAATCAATACACCGACAGGTACTTTGCTGTTAAAAAGGTAATAGAGGACAGTGGCTATACCGGAAACTCCTCCGGAGTGGATTTTGTATGGAACAAAAAACAGATTTACCGCGGCAGCGGATATTGTCACTCCGATAATCATAATCAAGTAATCAAGAACTTTAGGCCATATAGCCTTCATGCTCTTATTCATTTCATAAATTCTCCTGCTTTTTCCAATACTTTCTGCTTATCAGCATAAGTCATTGAAGTATTCTCATATTGTAATGTTTTTATATACAGTTTTTTTGCTGTTTCCATGTCATTATTCTTCTCATATGCTAATGCACTGTAGAAGTATGCGTCCTGTGATGATGCCTTCATATTCTTTTTGCCTTTTATAAGCTTTTCTGCGGCTGAAAGAGCTTTGTCATATTCTTCATTTATGCAATGAATAATAAGGAGATTTTCCACTGCAACCGGATTAGTCTTTAGATATTCATAGCCTTTTAGTGCGGCAGATTTTGCTTTCTCCATATTGTTTGAAAAAATACAGAGCTTTGCATATATATTGTAATACCACTGATTACGCATTGTCTCATCCATCGCTTCCACTTTCACAAGAGCGGCAATAAGGTTTTTGTCCCTTTTCCACTTCAATACCGCATTGCACAGCATCAGTGATGTAGCGGCTTTTCCTTCAGGTTTCATGCTCTCAAGTACTCCTAAAACTTCCTCAGCCTGGTCGTACTCTTCGAGCAGTATAAGAAGATATGCATATGATGCAACGATAGGTAGTTCTTTTACTTTCACTTCATATGCTTTTTTATAATATTTCCTTGCTTTTTTCAAGTTGCCCTTTGAATAATTCTTTATTGCTATATACGAATATATCTTTGACTGTTCAACTATTATCCTGTAAATAAAATATGCAGCGGCCAGCACCAGCGCTTCAATAGTGGAATTGAAAATTATTAACCCGAGAATGAAAATGGGCACAAGCCAGTTTATAGTCTTAATTACCGATTTGCTCTTCATAAAAACCTCTTTCCTACCCGTAAATTATATATCATCCATCACACCCTTTACAACAAGCAAGCAACTGCGTAATTTATCGGACAGTAAAAAAATAACTATTGAAACATATGTTCGTATATTGTATAATACCTCTGTACCCTGACTCTAGTGTGTCAGCAATCAAATCTTTAGCAAGAAGAAATCCGCTCCCCTCGGATTTTTTCTTTAATTTAATCTTTTTCAATTCGGAAAACTTTATTCCTCATAGTACTTATACTTCTTTCCTGTGCAGTAAAAATATCTTAATAATATATAATATTAATATTCTGGTATTAAAAAACAGATATGATATAATTGCTCCGAAAAGAAGGTAAGAACATGAAATCTTTACAGGAACTATACAGAATCGGCAGAGGGCCATCAAGCTCTCATACAATGGGTCCGGACAGAGCGGCAAGAAGGTTTGGCGCAGAACATCCTGATGCCGATGAATTCATGGTGACGCTATATGGCTCATTAGCAAAAACAGCATTAGGCCATATGACAGATAAAGCCATAAGGGAAGCATTAGCTCCAAAACCTGTACAGATAAGTATAGATCAGTTCACCGCTGACCTTCCACATCCTAACACTATGGATTTCATGGCTATTAAGAATCTCATCGTTGTGGATAAATGGAGAGTCATGAGTATTGGAGGCGGGGCAATCAGAATTGAGAACAAACCCTATATGGATACTCCTGATGTTTACAAGGAAAAGAATTTTACCCAGATAAAGGAATACTGTGAGAACAATCACTTAAGGCTTTATGAATATGTTATGCAGTGCGAGGGTCCACAGATATGCGATTATCTTGAAACAGTCTGGACGCAGATGAAGTCATCTATTAAAGAAGGCCTTAATGCCACAGGTCTGCTTGAAGGCGGATTACAGCTTCAAAGAAAAGCCAGATATCTTTACAGCCAGAGGCATATGGACGAAAGCCCGTCAACAAAAGAAAACCGTTTGGTCTGTTCATATGCATTTGCGGTATCAGAACAGAATGCCGGAGGTGGAATAGTTGTTACCGCACCTACCTGCGGTTCATGCGGAGTACTTCCAGCGGTGTTAAAGTATATGCAGGAAAGAAACGGTTTTTCTGATAAGGAAATAATAAAAGCTATAGCCGCAGCCGGAGTTATAGGAAATGTTATCAAAACCAATGCTTCCATATCAGGTGCTGAATGCGGATGTCAGGCTGAAGTAGGAAGCGCATGCTCCATGGCATCAGCTGGCTTGGCTGAACTCTTCGGAATGGACCTAGACCAGATTGAATATGCAGCTGAAGTTGCGATGGAGCACCATCTGGGACTTACATGCGACCCAATAATGGGCCTTGTGCAGATACCATGCATTGAAAGAAATGCTGTTGCTGCCATGAGAGCTATTAATTCTGTAAGCCTTGCAAATTTCCTTACCCATACCAGGAAGATATCTTTTGATATGGTTGTTGATACTATGTATGAAACAGGAAAAGACCTCTTCAGCAAATACAGAGAGACTTCAGAAGGCGGCCTTGCAATTAAGTACAAGTAATATGAGGGTGAATTGAGGTCTAAAATTCTTACAACTTGCTGTTGACAACTAGTTTTGCTTTTAGTATACTTCAAAATGCTGTTACACCGGTACGACTCTTGGGAGCATAGCTCAGCTGGGGGAGCACCTGCCTTACAAGCAGGGGGTCATAGGTTCGAGCCCTATTGTTCCCACCAAGACGCTGGTGTAGCTCAGCAGGTAGAGCAGCTGATTTGTAATCAGCAGGTCGGGGGTTCGAATCCGTCCACCAGCTCCAAAAACTCTGAGATACTTACATTTCAGGGTTTTTTCTTTCTTTAATATTTACTGTACCTCTTTGCTCA
>JBAZFL010000124.1:0-5661 GCA_041653455.1 Clostridia bacterium | reverse complement strand
CGGCACTGCGGCATGGTTGCAAGAAACTACGCTTTCGGAATATGAAAAGGACGCTCAAGCGATTCTTGCACAGGGAATAAGTAAGTCAAGTTCGTTAATGAGCAGGGCAGGTATTTATACGCAGCAAGCTAAATCAGCAATTACAGGCGGACAGTTGAGTTCAGCAGCAACATTACTTTCAGGTGTAAGTAACGCTATCAGGATAAGCTGATGGCAAAATTTCAAACATATGATGCAAAGATAAATCCTTACGCTGGTGGTGCTGGTGGCACAATTACTCCAATGGATATTGAGCAGCCAGTGTATGAAGGTGCGGCGAAAGTAGCCGGTCAGGTCGGTGTATTAGGTGAAAGACTCAATGAAATAAAACTGCAAAACGAAAAGACGTTGGCTTTTCAGATAGTTCAGGATTACGAAAAGGGAGTGTTACAGAGAGTTACGCAATTAAAGACTAACGTTAACCCTCAAGAAATATTGGAAATGAACGGGAATAAAGGGCTTGTTAATACTGCTATTGAAGAACTTGATAAGTCCGGGGCTAAGGTATTGGCAGGATTTAAAGGCGATAAAAAAATAGCCTTAGCATTGCAGCAATCTATTGACCAAGTTAACAAGGGAGCATTAGGACAATTAGCTACTCACCAAGTGGCAGTTGGTCATAAGTATCAAAATGATGTAATTTCATATACTGAAAACAATGCCCTGCTTTCAATCAAAAACGGCGGGGACGTTGAACAGGCAAAAGCAAGTGTTTATTCTACGCTGAACGCATTGGGTAGAGATAACCAAGTTGAAAGAAGTTTATTCGATTCTAAAGCGTTACTTGTCAGGACTGAATATGAAGAAAAGATGAAAGTCCAGGTTCCGCTTCTTGAATTAATGGGAAAGTTCAGAAACGAGCGCGGGGAAATAGATTACGGCGCAGCAATTAAAGAAGCTAATTCATCAGAGTTTATTTCCAAGCATACTCTTGAAGTTCAGAAGAAAATTGACACTGCTTTAGTGGCACAATTTACGCGACAGGAAGCAGCATATAAAGAAAAGGCTGAACCGATAAAGGGAGAGCTTCAAGTTGATATTCTGCAAAACAAATTGACCAAAGATGACTTGCCGCAAAGTCCAAAGTGGATTGCTTTAAGATCACCCGACAGGGCTGTAATTTCTTCTTTTGCCGATGCAAAATCACGTTCAGACAGAGCAGAACTTCAAGCAGATAGAACCATTGACATACAGGAAAGACAAGAGAAAAAATATCGTCAGCAAGAAGAAGCTCTCATGTTTAACGGCAAAATGATAATTGATATTTCGGAAGGTAAATATATAGATGTAAACGAAATAATAAAAGTTCATTCTGTTGACAACCCATACATATTGTCTAATCTTTCAAGCGCAATATCAACATTTAATACCATAGGAAACACGCCGGAATTAAAACAGGCTGTTACGGCAATTAATACGGCAGCGCGAAACGGACTTCTTGGTTCATCCGATTATAAAAATAACCTGATTAAACAGGGTGAGTTAATTAAAGAATTAAGAACTAAGTATATTCAGGATAAGGATTTCCGTGGTGCAAAAGTTGACCAATGGATAAAGGAAAAATTAAAAGTAGAGGCAAAGTTTTCTATCACGAAATGGCTAAGTGATTTTTGGTACGGAAAAGAAATACCAGCAAACAACACATATTCGCAAGCAGATTTGGAATATACGGCTAAGCAAGAAGGAATAAGCGTTGAAGAAGTTAAAAAAAGATTGGAAGGTAGATAATGCCTGTTAATTTATTAGCAACCAGAAAGCCAGTTAACCTATTGGCAGGACAACAAAGAGATACGACTCTATCATTCAGGCAAGGGGCGCCGGAGTCAACGCTTAGCTCTATTTTTTCATTCTTGGAAAACGGCGAAGCTGAAAAAGCTAAGGCCGCTAATGCCCTGACATATTCTGAAATGCTGAACATTAATCCTTCCGTGGCTTATGAATACCATGACGAAATATCAAATCAGTTAAGAGAAAAGACAGAAGGTGAACGGATATACACCGAAAAGAAAGGGCTTGGAACTGCGGTTAAAGAAGGTATTGATACGTCAGTTTTGGGAATGTTAGCTAACCAGAAAGTACCGCAGCCGTTTGAATCAGTTGACCAGCTTGAAAGATGGGTAAATGGGCTTACGACAATGGCAGTTGACTTGCCTGTTTTTCTTGGTGGTATGGTAGCAGGTGGCGGGCCCGCTGCAATATCCGGGTGGGGTGGCGGTTTTGCTATGACATCGGCAATGCGACAAATACTAGTTGACCGATACAATAAAGGTGAAGTCAGGTCGGGAAAAGAATGGTTTGAGCGTACCGGGGCAGCAATTAAGGAAACGATCAAGGGTGAAGTAGTAGGCGGTTTTACTGGCATGGCCGGAAAACTATCACCTGTAGGCTGGAAGGCAATGAGCGAATTGTCGGCAATGACTGTTACCGGAAAACTGATAGAAGGTGAATTACCTACTGCAAGGGATTTTGTTGATAACGCTGCAATGCTTTTAGCTATGCACGGCGGAATCAAAGGAATGGAATCGGCAAAGGCGGAATTACCGAAAGTCAAAGCAAGACTCCAGCAAATATTTGTAAAAGACGGTATTACTCCAAAGGAAGTAACCGATCGCCTAGCTGATAAACCTATATTACCGGAAGAAACAGCAGACGTAATTAGTAAAGTTGACGAAGTTTCCAAAGAGATTAAACAGGAAAGAAGCGTTGGAGTACCGGAAAAAGAAATTCCACAGCCACAAGAAGGTGCTGGTAAAACTAGCATTGCCAACAAAGAGATAAACAAGGAAAGAGAAGCGCGAGGGGTAGAACCGCTGGAATCAGGGGAAAGACTAAACCCGAAAGCAATGTATGATCTAGCAAAAGAAAGAGTTGATAGAGGAGAAATAGACCCGGATAATCTTACAAGAAAAATAAACAATGCTGTTTCCGTGGGAGAAATACCAATAGCGTTAACTGAATTGGAAAACAATGCAATGGCCTATAGAATACAGCAGCTTAAAAATGAGCATAAGTTTATAACAGACGAAATCGAAAAATCCAATGGTAAAAACATTGATGCTCTTGAGAACAGGTTGAATGAAATAGAAGTATTAAGAGATGCAACAGAAAAGGCGGTAAGGGTAACAGGTTCCGAACAGTCGGCAGCATTGCGTTCAAGACAAAATGTTATCGCGGAAGACTATTCATATAGCGGCCTGATTCAACGTGCTACCGATGCAGGACTTGATATAACGCCTAAATTAAGAAATAAGATTAAGGACTTGAGTAAAAAATATTCAAGCATTGAATCTCAATTAAAATCCTATAGAACAAAAACAGAAAATAAAATTAAGGAATTAGAAGAAAGAATAAAAAACAAAGACTTCTCTAAAAAGGCAAAAAAAGAAAAACTTGCATTAGGTGAAGAAGAATTAACATTACAATACAAACTTGATAGTGTTAAGCGAGAATACGACAAGTCGTTAGTAGAATATCAGCTTAAAAATAGAGGTATTACCACTGTTGTAAAAGACTCTATTGTTGAATCGTTAAACTTAGTTCGGGCAATCAAATCATCCTTTGACGTTTCCGCAGTTGGAAGACAGGGATTTTTTGCTCTTCTTTCTCACCCTATCAAGGGATTTAAAAACATTCCTGAAATGTTCAGGGCTTTAAAATCAGATGAAGCAGCGTTCAGGATTAATGAGGAAATAAAGCAAAAAGAAAATTACAAAAACCGCCTATATGAAAAGGCAGAAGTATCTTTAACAGAATATGGAGAAACAAGCGGGAAAGTAGAAGAAATATACCGTTCAAGGTGGTCAAGAGCATTGCCCGGAGTAGGTGCTTCTGAAAGAGCTTTCGTTTCGTATCTTAATTTAATCAGATGTGATTTATTTGATTCTCTTTATAAATCAGCATTTAAGGGAAGAAAAGCAAGTGATGCAGAATTAAAGGCAATAGGAAATTATGTTAATCAGGCAACCGGCAGAGGAAGTATTAAGCGGTACGAACAGGCATTACAAGGATTGGGTACGGTGTTATGGGCACCAAAACTTGTTTTAAGCCGTTTCCAGATGCTTTTAGGTCAAGGGTTATGGAAGGGCAGCGCACGAACACGAAAGGCCATAGCGAAAGAATACGCACGAATACTGATTGGTTTAGGGGTTATTTATACTGTAAGTTCTATATTGGGTGGTGATGTAGAAACCGACCCGCGATCTTCTGATTTCGGTAAAATTAAAATAGGTAATACAAGAGTTGATGTTCTTGCCGGTGTTTCGCAAGCGGCTGTCTTTACTTCTAGGATAATATCAGGAGAAAAAAAGAGTCTTAAAACGGGTATGGTTGCACCGATACGGGGTGATTATGTGCCTTATGGAAGTGCTAACACATGGGACGTTATATCTAATTTCATGCGAACAAAACTTACTCCAGTTATCGGCATTGGAATCAACACAATAGATGGAAAAGACATTATAGGCAATAAGGTAACTCTTTACGATATACCGGAACAGGCAATAGTACCGTTGGCGATAAGTGATATTTATGACGCAATGATAGAAGAAGGAGTACCGGCAGGGGCAGCGTTGGGAACTCTTGGAATGTTTGGAATAGGCATTCAGGTACATGAACAAAAAGGAGCAAGACCATGACCGTATCTACAGAAGATTTCAGATGGACTTATACCAGCACAGGCGGCGTAACCTATCAGTATCTTAACAAGATATTGACGCAGGATGATTTAACTGTTTATGCAAGCTCTGTTTTGCAGACGATAGGAACTGATTATACCGTGGATGGTGTTGGTGATGATGCAGGCGGAAACGTTACTTTTCTTGCCGCCCCCGCCGCTGGTACGACCATCCTGATTACCAAAGACGGAATTGCTTTCACGCAAGATCATGACTATACGGAGAATGACCCATTTCCGGCGGCTTCTCATGAAGATGCATTGGATAAACAAACAAATCTTGCTCAAAAGATATGGGATTATGTTCGCCGGAGTGTCAAGGTTGCAATAACTTCTACACTTACAGACCTTGAATTACCTTCACCGTCAGCGGGAAAATACTTAGGATGGAATGATACCGGAACAGGATTATCTAATTTAACGCCGATTGCCTTAGGTTCTATTTCAGACGACACTTATTCTTCCGCCGGATGGGATGGAGCAAGCGAAGTGGCACCAAGCAAGAACGCTGTCAGGGATAAAATTGAATTAATGATTGCCGATATAGATACTTTGGAATCTAATGTTGCTTCCCTTGTTTCCGACACAGCTTATTCATCTACTTCATGGGACGGTGCTACAGAGGTTGCACCTTCAAAAAATGCAGTAAGGGATATTTTACAGAAAGGAATCACCGGTCAAGTTGTCCAAGTGGTTAATTATCAAACAGGTTCATACGCTACCGGAACAGGGCAAATCATTTCTGATGATACCATACCTCTCCAAACAGAGGGCGACGAGTATATGCAACTGGCTATTACTCCGAAATCAGCCAGTAATTACCTTAAAATTGAAGTTACCGGAATGTGGTCAGATTCCATAAATTCCAATATTGGAGTTGCTTTATTCCAAGATAGTATTGCAACCGGATT
This sequence comes from Clostridia bacterium, assembly GCA_041653455.1. Classification (GTDB taxonomy): domain Bacteria; phylum Bacillota; class Clostridia; order DUPQ01; family DUPQ01; genus DUPQ01. Next base: position 39 of record JBAZFL010000124.1, on the reverse strand, counting down.
AGCGGCGGTAAATTCATGGATTGGCCTTCCAAAATATTA
>JBAZFL010000123.1:0-5665 GCA_041653455.1 Clostridia bacterium | reverse complement strand
AGCTTTGAAAGCTGATCTCAAAGGCGCAAAATATCTCTATATCCTTGAGAATGTTGTAATATCTGACACAGGTGCAGGTTGGACAGCTCAATATGTAGAGGGTGGCGTTGTTAAGGAATGTGACGGCAACCAGACAATGAAGTGGCTGCAGGTTGCAAAAGGACAAGAAGCTCCAGACTGGTGGGCACAGAGCCCTGAAAGCGGTGCAATTGTTTCTTTAACACCAGACCTTCTTTGGATTCCTGGATTCACAGAAACTCCTGAAGTAGGCCCAGACTGGAACGGAAATCCTGTAGTTCTCAAAGCTGGCACATACACTGTTGTATTTGCTATAGTTGAGAAGGAAGAAGGATTAGTTAAAGTAGCAGGCCTTATAGCTGAATAAACAGCCAAGAATCAAACAAAGAAGCGGCTTATTAGCCGCTTTTTTATTGACTTTCAATATTGCTTATATTAAAACTCATATATAGAACTGAATTTTTCCTTGAGATAATCTGTGTAATAATGAGGTTTGAAATCCTCACCGCAGCATATCTGTATAATCTGGGCAGGTGTCTTTGATGAAGCATACTTATGAACCCTCTCTTTTAACCAGTCTACTATAGGTTTGAGATTCCCCTGCTTTGTAAGCTCATCAACATCTATATCCTTTTTCATATGATAAAGCATTTGTGCAGCATATGCGCTGCCAATGGAATATGATGGGAAATATCCGATGCTTCCTCCGCTCCAGTGTGAATCCTGCAAGACTCCTTTTGCATCATTAGGTACATCAACACCCAGATACTCCTTATACAGCCTGTTCCATTCTTTTGGGAGATCCTTTGTATCCAGTGTTCCTTCCATAAGCCTTTTTTCCAGTTCATACCTTATCATGACATGCATAGAATAAGTGAGCTCATCAGCTTCTGTCCTTATAAGCGAAGGCTGTGACTTATTTAAGGCTTTGTAAAGCATATCTTCATCAATATCGCTGAACTGAGCTTTAAAAAGCTTTTTAAGATAAGGATAAAGGAATGATGTGAATCCCTTGCTCCTGCCTACTATATTCTCAAAGAATCTGGACTGGGATTCATGAATACCCATTGAAGTTCCCCCAGAAAGAGCTGTAAAATTAAACTCATCAGCGCAGTTAAGCTCATATAAGGCATGTCCCCCTTCATGTATAACAGAATACATTGACGACAGAAGGTTATTCTTATGATAATGTGTAGTTATCCTTACGTCTTTGTTATTAAAGTTAATAGTAAAAGGATGCTCTGTCTGACCGATATTACAGTGATTCCTGTCTATCGTCATAACCTTCATAAGATAATCAGAAAGCTTCTGCTGATTGTTTATAGAATAGCTTCTAAAACTGAATGAATCATCAACCTTTACCTTGCTGTTGACGACTTTTTGAATTAATGGCACAAGCTCTTTCTTTATTGTTTCAAAATATGCATCCGCGATTTCCATAGTAAGTCCTTTTTCATATTCATTAAGCCAGACATCATATGGTTTTTTTGAAGGATCCAGATAATTCGCAAATTTCCTTGCTGTATTCACTATCTTTTCAAGATAAGGCTCGAACATGGAATAATCACTTTTTTGCTTTGCATCATGCCATACTGACTGAGCCTCATTAATAAGCATATTATATTCCACATACTCATCCATAGGTATTTTTGATATCTTATCAAAATCCTCTTTTAGTTCCTTTACCTGAAGCTTTGTATTTTCCTCAAGCTGATCCTCATTCGCTTTTAAATATTCCAGAAGACCTGGGGTATCCTCATTGACCAGAATCGTATAACCTTCTTCTGTAAGTATGCCCATAGTACGGCCTCTGCCTTCAATAGTCCCTTTCGGCGCTACGGTAACTGAATCAAAATACAGCATTCCAGTGGCATGGTTATACGCTGCCATTCTTGATTGCATTCTTTCCAACTCAGCAACTGCGCTTTTTATATCGTTATACTGTTTCATCCGAACAACTCCTTTTCATTAATATGTATTGATCCGATTCCATCAATTATTTCATGCTGATAAAAAACTTCATTTATATATACAAGGTCATTTTCATTTATATTCATTACCTTTAATTCATATGAAACCATATCCGGTTTATTACTGTAATCTCCAATTCTCTCAGATATTGATATTTTTATAGCATTATCAACCTTTATGACCTTGAATTTTGTAATGCTTCTTTTTCCTTCTTTGTATTCTAAAGATATTCCATCATCCTCGTACAGATTAAATTCATTTTCCGAAACTGAAGGATATATCTCAATAGTATATGAAGAGAACGGACTTTCAGGTACAGATGTGATTCCATATGATCTTACAAGAATTGAACCTTTTTTTGCAAATAATGCACCGCCACGGTCAGATGGGATTTCATAATCTATATACTTACCGCCTTCATATTCTTTATTTGTGAACATATCCACCCATATTCCTTCAGGAAGATATACCCTTTTATCTTTTATGAAAGCAGCGACCATTAGATACTTGCCAAGCATATATTGATTCAGAATGTTATATACATTTTCATCATCCTGATAGTCAAATACAAGCGGACGCATTATAGGCGCTATATTAAGATATGCTTCATATGCAGCACTGTATAAATATGGGATTAAGGAATATCTCAATCTTGCATAATATATGTATGCTTCTTTAAGTTCCTTAGTGAAAAGCCATGGCTGATTCCAATAATCCCAATTGCACTGCTGTGACCAGGGCTGCAAAAAACCGAAATGTATTCCTTCTATATTATGAACATTCATATCGCATGTTGTATTTACATGTCCTGACATAGCAAGATTCAACATAGATACAAGCGGTTTCGGACCTCCTCCAGTATCTCCTGACCATGTAGCGACATATTTCTGGATTCCTGCAAAGCCGCCTGATGAATATACAAGCGATCTTGTGCCGGTATGATTTTCGTAACCATTTGACATCTGTTTGGCGTATATAAGAGGATAAAGATTATGCATCTCATCATCCTTCATGCCATTTCCATATAACCTGTCCGGGTGTTCTTCCACCTGCCATGCTCCATCAAGCTTAAAAGCTTTGGCACCCATATCTACGAATTTCTCCAGATGCTTGAACCAAGGCTCTTCTTTGACAGTGAGTGTATCCATGTACTTAGGATTTCCAAGATGCTCATCTATTTCGAACCTGTCTTCCAAATAGCTTAAATCTGATGAATCATCTTTATGCTGCCCTCTCTCTTTCTTTACAACTGCATTTCTCTCTTCTTCATAAGACAGGTCATAATTGCAGCATAACCATAAACTGAGTTTGAAATCCATATCTCTTATCGGTTTGAAAAAGGTGTTATTTCTTATTGTCTCAGTATTCATCCAGTATGGAATATAGAATTTAGTTGTATTGAATTTTTTGTCTACTGATGAATCGTATCTTTTTTCCATCCACTCAGGTTCCAGGCCATAGACATCGCATGGTATCACTTCTCTTCTGAATGTATACATTTCATTAATCATATTAAATGCATCTATTTTCTGATTTGCTACATAAGAAAGTCCATATGCGAATTTTGGTAGCAGTTTTGAAAATCCGGTTATGTTTTTAAACTGTGTAAGAAGATCATTGTAACTGTCGCCTGTAAATACAACTATGTCACAGTTGCCTTTATCACTGTAAATTGATAATACATCAGAGTCCGTGGAACAGATATCAAACTTCTGTCTGAATGTAGTCGACGAGAATATTCCCCATCCATTTGAAGATACAATCATAGGATAAGGTATGTAACATTTAACATTCTGAACCCAAATAACATGCTCTGTACCTCTTTTTTCCAAAGTCGACCTGTCAGCATCTCCAAGTCCGTAGAATCTTTCAGATGGTGTAACAGTCATCTTTAAGTCAAACCCATTTCCAAATGCTATGTCAGTATTCATGCCGTTAACAGTTAATCGGTTATCTTCTATAATTACATTAACATTGGTAACTTTAGCTTCTTTTTCTGACATATCGTATATACCATATCTGACACATGGATTCTCTTCAGAAAATTTATCGCTCAATCCTGTCCTTATTCTTACAGCATTTTCAGATAGTGCAGTTAAACATATATATCCATTTTTGTATTTTAAAGTCTTCATTCAATCATCCCTCTTTATCTATGTTCATATCTATCCATTCTCATAATAGGATTTGACCATGCTATTCTTCCATCTTTATCTTCAATTTCTACCCTTGTCATATATGCATTAAAAGGCAGATTGAAAGAAGCCTCTGTCATTTTTGCAGATGGATCACGATAGCATTTACCCCAGTTACTAAAAGTTATGAATGTTATGTTTTTAGCCTCAGAGCATTTGACATATGCATAACCGTCTTCTATATAGAAGTCATATATTTCCGGTCCCATTGTTGAATAGAAACTTCCGACTCTTAAACTTTCAAGCATGGATGGCACTGTAAATTCAGCACATTTAACCATATTCCATCCTCCGCAGTAGTGCTCTCTCTTATGAGAATCATCGTTAGCCATTCCCCATATCTGTTTGCCCTGTTTTAACCATGTATCCCAGTAAACAGGATCATTATTATGATTCTGCTCGTAAATTGTTCCCCAGTTGCAAACTTCCACTATATTAGTTTTTTTCAAAAAATCATATTGGAAGGGTTCTACATGGCTCCATGTAGGATGGCAGTACACTGTAAGAAGATCCATATCAGTAAGAGTTTTTTCAAGGTTCAACAAAGACTCTTCATTGTTTGTAAAAGGAATATTACCAAATTTCATCCCATCATAAACTTTGTCATTATCCATTGATGTAAGGCCGAGCATATGATGTATAGTAAGCGGATGTTCTAAAAGCGAATGCAGCTCGAGTCCAGGAACAAGCTGGAAATCTTTCGTATTGTATTTATCTGTCTTTGTAACTATGTTATGTTCAGACAAACAAAGAAAGTTATAACCGTTTTCCTTAAAAACATTAATCGCTTCTTCCTGGCTTAGTCTTCCGTCACTTCTAGTGGAATGCGCATGGAAATTAGATTTATAGAACTTTCCTGTTTCAATAAAATTAGTTAATTTCATATATGTCTCCTCATTTCGAATTTACTCTATATAAAATTATACAACATGAATCATTACTTATATCTAGAAATATTAATTTTCCACATATTAATACTGAAATTGTTAGTAATAATGGTATAATTTCTATATCATTCAGATTGTGGAGGAAATATGATTAAACCCGAAACCCGACATGTAAAGATTTTTAAATCAAAAGATGCTATCTTCGGATATCATGGATGGCCTTCAATATGCAGAGGCTTAAATGGTGAATTATTGGCTGTATGTTCAGGAAACAGGCTTGGGCATGTATGCCCTTTTGGAAAAGTGCTTCTTACAAGAAGTTATGATGAAGGGATTCACTGGACCTCTCCTGAAATCATAATCGATACTCCTTTAGACGATAGGGATGCAGGCATAACCGTCTTTAACAATGATAAGATAATTGTGACATCCTTTAACCACCTTATCGACATTCAAAACAAGTTCCCGGCTGAAGGATTCAAACTTGCAATGAGAGATGCATATTTCTCTAATAATCAGATTACTAAAGAAATGGAAAAGAGATATTTCGGCTCCACATATGTTATCTCAGATGATAAAGGCATAACATGGAGT
>JBAZFL010000122.1:0-5680 GCA_041653455.1 Clostridia bacterium | reverse complement strand
TTTGTTCATACACCAGGGAAAAGTATCCATTGATACCTCTCCAATAATATCTATAGCTGGTTTTATACCATTAGCACACCATTCACGTGAGAACTTCATTGTTTTTAAATCCTCAGAGAACAGGAATAGGTAAGAACGATCGACTTCGCAAAGATTTCCGCATTGTTCTAAAAGCTTTGTAACCTTCTCGTTAAAATTAGAATTGTTTATTGTCAGAAAACTCTTTGATGCTTCGGATATCAAAGCCTGTTGCTTCATTTGTTCTCTTATCCTAATACTCTTTTTGGAATTCATGGTCAGGACAAGAGAAGAAACGAAGAACAATATTGTAAATAGGACAAACTGGGCGATATAGTATGTTGTACTTACTGTAAAATATTCCTTACTGGTCCATGTATAAATACCTAAACCGCAGACTGTTGCAGCAAAAACTGCCAGCATGGTTTTATCTGGCTGATATAAAGCAAGCAGAATGTATATATAAGATGCAGTCCAAATTGCAGGTCCTAAAAAATCGTAGTATGCAAAATAGAGAAATACCTGCAAACATACAAAAAGAAGGGTTATGAATCTATACATTAGTTTTGTGTTTTTTATAAAACCGACAGCTATAAAACAAAAAGCTAATCCTAAAACGATCAGACTATTCGCTAATGCTATATTAAAATTCTGCAGGGATAAAATTGTAAAGTATCCGAAATTTATAATAGAGAAGGTAAACAGAAAAGGAACCATTAGCATTACAGTCAGTTTATTACTGTTTGATGACAGGTCGTTTTCATCCTTAAAAAAAGACTGACTTTCTAAAGCAGTTAATGCTTGTTCTTTTATGCTCGCATCGCTCCATAATGAGCTGTTGGGGAAGGAACTTTTAATTAAGTTGTGTTTTCTTATTCCGTAATAAAGAGCTGTGACGGGAATAAGTACAAAAACAGGTGCTAGCTCAGGCAAAGGAGTTGACAATAGATTTACAAGTATAATATCAGTTGATGAGCCAAAAACCAAAGCAAAAAGGAAAGCAGCAATAAGAAAACTTGCAGCAGGTTTTGTTTGTTTTTTCAAGCCTGACTGCCAATCAGCTATTAATATTATGCTTGTTATTGTATAAGTAGAATAATATGCAATATAGAACCAGCCCCATAAGTTATTTGAGAAAAGATTTACCCAGCCGAATAAATTGTATATCAGCATATTCTGATTCTGAGCAGTTATGTTAATTAGTGAAAATACGGTAAGAGTAATAATTGCAGGAGAGTAGAGTATAACAAGTAAATATGTTTTTTTTAGTAGGTGCTGTTTGTTTGTCAGTAAGAGTATGAAATGCAATAGAAAAGCATACATAAAACTGCGGCCAGTTGCTCCGATTCGCTGCCACAGCAAAGCAGTATCATAATCTGGCGCAGAATTCAACACGGATAATGCAAATGACCATATGCATAATGATAAGCAAAGAACAAAGAATATTCTGTTTTTTAATGATTTTTTATCAAGAAGCAACCCGTATATACCAAAACCGGAGTATATACAAAAAGCGATAAAGAAAATTAATGAAAGCAAATTTGAAATCACGTATTACCTCAACTTTCTGTGCGTTTCCTAACTTCCATATCCCATCGCGCAATTGCGTCGATTAATACTATATCGGCTTACATTTAATAAAGTTTACATATTAGAGTAAATATGCTTACGAGTAACTAATTTAATAAGGTAAAATTTTCTAAAAAAATCGGTATAGCCGTTAATTGAAACTAAGCTATACCGATAAATTTTTAATCAGATATAAGACAAACACTCAAATAGCGAATGCCTTAATACTCCTTGGATTACACTTACTCAACAAATGTCAATGTAATGTATTGAGGATTAAGTTCTGTTGGATTGGTTCTGTTGTTATCTTTCTCTGGAACTAGAGTTCCATCAGCTAATTTTGCAAATAATGCATCATAATCAGCCTGTGAGAATGTTTTCCATTTTGCAGTTGAGAATGGGGAAAGGCTTACTGCATTGGATTCAGCTCCAACGGTCACTACTTGTCCACCTGGGAATGTGCCAGCATAGAATTCTTTTAAGCCATACTGAACCATATATGCCAAACCCTTCATTGCTGAAGCGATAACTGTTTCAGATTCTGCTGACTGGTCAACATCAACACCGATAACTGCAGTATTAGCTGTTTCTGCAGCTGACATAACTGAGTTACCTACTTTTCCGCCTGCAGCGAATATTACTTCAACACCAGTCTGATACCAGCCTGCAGCTCTTGTCTGAGTGGTTGGAGTATCTGCGAAATCTCCAGAATAGTTATACATTAATTTTACATCGCCTTTGGCAAGTCCTAATTCCTTAGCTGCGTCATCAGCTCCCTGTACAAATCCGAAACCGTATCTGCAAACTGCAGGAACTGCCATTCCGCCCTGATAACCAAGGTTTCTGTATCCGTCCATTACTGCGGCATAACCTGCAAGGTATCCGACCTGCTCTTCAGCATAGATAACTGCATAAACGTTTGATTCTATACGTTTATTATAGTTTGCATCTTGTGGTTGGCCATCCAGAAGTATGAACGTAACTGTAGGATGTTTATCTTGTGCGATAAATATAGCCTCTTCGAACATGAATCCTGGTGTTACTACAACTTTTGCTCCTGATGATACTGCAAGGTCGATAGCTGCGACATATGCATCGGTTGAAGCCTCTGTTGGTTTGTAATACTTATGCGTAATCTTGTTAGCTTCCGCATATTCTTTTATTCCTTCCCATGTTCCCTGGTTGAATGATTTGTCATCGATGTCTCCTACATCGGTGATCATTGCTAACTCATAGGTTTTAGCCTGGCAGCCTGCTAATGACAGCATTGAGAGCAAAAGCACCACTACCAATACGATACTAAATAGTTTTTTCATAATTACACTCCTTCTTTCATATAATGAAATCTGCATTACAATATTATCAGATTAAATTGTTATTAACAAGGGTAAAAGAATAAAAAGTTCACATTCCTTTCACAATTTTAATAACCTGTTACTTGTTCATCCTTAATAATCTTAACTATGCTTGATGTGCCCAGTCTGGATGCTCCAAGATTTATAAAATCTTCGGCGTCATTTAAAGATTTTATGCCTCCGGCAGCTTTTATAAGTTTGCCGTTTTTTATGTGTTCTTTAAAAAGCATTATGTCTTCTCTTGTTGCACCTGAACTGGAGAAGCCTGTTGAGGTTTTTATATAATCAGCATCGCTGTTTGATATTATTTCGCACATCTTTATTTTTTCCTCTTCAGTCAGAAGACAGGTTTCGATAATAACCTTAAGGAGTTTTCCGCAACAGGCTTTCTTTACCTGGTTAATCTCATCTCTTATGTCATCATATAGTTTGTCTTTCAGCATGTTTATGTTAAGGACCATGTCTATCTCATCAGCTCCATCGCTTACTGCCTGTGAGGCCTCAAAACATTTTGTTTTTGTCGTGCTGTACCCGTTTGGAAATCCTATAACTGTACAGACATTAAGCTTATTCTTGAAATAACTTTTTGCGGTCTTGACAAAAAACGGAGGAATGCAGGCTGATGCGCATCCGTATTTAACCGCGTCTTCACACACAAGCTTAATGTCTTCCCATTTAGCTGTCTGTTTAAGAAGAGTATGATCTACCTTAGATAATATGGTTTTTATATTCATTTTCTGCAGTTCCTTTCATGAGTAAAGTATATATAAACTAATAGGGTAATGCAACTAATCGCTTGACGGGAGAGGAAGAAAAAAAGTATTATATATATTACAGACAAACAGGCATTCAGCCTGTAAATTTTATGGAAAGAGATGAAAAATGGCTGATATTTTTTCAAATGTACTGGAAATAAGATGGGAGATGGTCCTTATGTGGATCATCGGAGGGGTATTAATCTGGCTTGCCATATCAAAAGATATGGAACCTACCCTGCTTCTGCCTATGGGGTTCGGCGCGATTCTGGCTAACCTTCCTACATCAGGAGCGGTAACGCAGATTATAAATGGCAATACGGAAGAAGGCGTACTGGATGTCCTTTTTAATGCAGGTATAGCTAATGAGCTGTTTCCGTTGCTTTTATTCATTGGAATAGGAGCAATGATAGATTTCGGACCGCTTTTATCCAATCCTAAAATGCTGCTATTCGGTGCTGCCGCGCAGTTCGGTATATTCTTCACGTTTGCTTTGGCAGCTTTACTGGGATTTGATTTAAAGGATGCTGCATCAATAGGTATCATCGGAGCTGCAGACGGTCCAACATCCATATTTGTTGCCAACTACTTCAACAGCAATTACATAGGAGCGATTATTGTAGCAGCCTACTCATATATGGCTCTGGTTCCTATAATACAGCCTCCTGTTATCCGCCTTATTACGACTAAAAAGGAAAGGCTCATAAAAATGCCTTACGAGCAGAAGAATGTATCGACAGCTGTAAGGATACTTTTCCCTATAGTAACTACTGCTATAGTTGGAATATTAGCTCCAAGATCCGTAGCATTAGTCGGATTCTTAATGTTTGGTAATCTTTTGAGGGAATGTAAGGTTCTGAGGATATTGTCTGATTCTGCTCAAAAAGAACTTGCCAATCTTATAACCATCCTTTTGGGAATAACAATAGCATCCAAGATGAGATGGGATCTTTTCGTAAAAGTTGATACCCTCATAATAATTCTGTTAGGACTTGTAGCTTTCGTGTTTGATACAATCGGAGGCGTACTGTTTGCTAAATTCCTCAACCTGTTCAGTAAAAAGAAAATAAATCCTATGGTCGGAGCAGCAGGAATATCTGCCTTTCCGATGTCATCACGTGTTATACATAAAATGGGTCTTAAAGAAGATCCGACCAATTTCTTATTAATGCATGCGGCTGGTGCCAATGTGGCTGGTCAGATCGCATCAGTAGTTGCCGGTGGTGTAATGATAGCCCTGGTCGAAAAACTCATATAGCGGAGGTATGAAATGAATATACATATAGATATAGATAATTTTTTACAGACGCCTCAGGTGGTTCTTTTCGGTATGCTTGGCGTATTTGTAGCGCTTTTGGTAATATACGGATCAATACTGATTTTATCAAGAGCATTCAGGAATAACGGTAAAAAGAACTCAGATGTGACCAAAGATTAATAGCCCCAAAGAATAGGAAAGTAAATTTGCAAGGAAAGTGCATAAGAAAAGCTTAATGGACTTTCCTTCTTCTTTTGTATAGAAAAAGTATTCAATGAATATGACAGAAATCTCAAGTATATAAAGAATAATGACCAGTACAGTATATGGTAAAAAGATAGATAATGAAAAAAGGATAAGGTTTACTGAAAGGTTTGTCAGAATATTTATAAGAAAAAACATGATCCAGAAATCTTTTCTTTTAAACTTGCAAAACATAAAAACCAGTCCTTCAAATATGAGGGTTAGAAAGAGAGCATAAAATATTTCCATTATTTTTTCTCAGTATTTTCGGAACCCTTCTTTTTCCTCTTTTTCAAAAACCGATATAACAGTACCGCTATCGCTACTATAATAAGCCCCGCAAAAGCAAAGGGCAGGTACAGTAACGGATAAACATAAATAGGAGTAACTACATCGCATAGTATCATGTTCATATTCTTATACTTCCTTTCTTCATAATTATTACTGCAATATACATTAGTACTGAATTAGTACAAATACAA
>JBAZFL010000121.1:2523-5747 GCA_041653455.1 Clostridia bacterium | reverse complement strand
TTCCGATACTGATAGTATATCCTTTCTTACAGAAGTATTTTGCAGGCGGTATAATGGTAGGTTCAGTAAAAGGCTAATCAGTCCAAACATCTATAATTAAAATAAGGATAAGCGAAAGCTTATCCTTTTTGTCTAATTGTTGAATAGGATTAATAAAACAGTTATACTGTTAATGACAGTTTTACTGTCAGACAGTTTCACTGTTAAAGCAAAATATAGAAAAACGGAGACCTAATAATGGATTACAAAAGAGCAGATGAGATAATCAAAAGAACAAAAAACTTATATGATTCAGAAAGAGGAACGCTTATACAAGTTAAGGATGTGTCTGGAATTGATGTGCCAAGACGCGGACTTGACAGTTTCGGTTTACCTGACAACATGAATACTTATCTTGACTATCTTGTAGAGAACCAGAGAATTTTCTGGAATACACGAGAACAGCTGCAAGATGACATTATCCCATCACTGACTGCGCGATATGGCATTGCAGAACATTCAGCTTTTATGGGAGGTGAAGTGTCTTTTACCGAAAACACATCATGGCATCATAAACATGTTGAAGATTACTCAAATTATACTTTATCTAAAGTTGATGAAACGAATATATGGCGCAATCTTGTTATTGAAGGTATGAGATATCTTAAGAATAAGGTTAAAGACGAATTCTTCATCAGATACAGAGGTGCAGACGGACCACTTGACATTGTAAATGCATTGAGAGGAAATGATATATTTTATGATTTCTATGATGAAGAAGAAGGACTTATGGAACTTGCATCAAAATGCACTGATGCGATTATCTATATGTTAAAGCAGCAGCAGTCAATAGTTACGGAATATAAAGGATTCGTCGTGTCAGGATTCGATGTCATCATGCCAAGAGGTTACGCAGGGCATCTTTCTGTTGATGCAACTACAATGCTGTCAGATGAGATGTTCAGAAGATTCGAAATACCTTTACTGCAAAGAATAGGAAACAGTTTCGATGGACTATTTTTCCATATCCATTCTGTTGGAAGCCATGTAATACCTGCTATATGCGAAATTGATAAGATTAAATTTGTCGAAATTTCTAATGATCCCAACTCTTTAAGAAGTATAGAAGTTTATAAGAAGTATGAAAAAGAACTTAATAACAAAATAGTTATAGTAACTGTAAACCAGGACGAGATAATACAGAATGCATCCTTCTTGAAAGACAGAAAAACTATTATCTGGTATGATGCAAAAGATATGGAAGATGCGAAGAAAGCTGTTGATCTTGTTAGAGTTAAGCTGGGATAAGAAAGGAACAATATAAATCTGAAAGAGGATAAGGCGCAAAAAAGCTTAAGGAATAAAGTGCTGAGTGTACTGGTGTTATGTCTTGTAACAGTTTTACTGTTTATATCAGCCAATAACATATTTGTGGCAAAAATTTCCGAAATTAATAAAGAAAAGCTTCTGGAGGAGACCGATAAGAAAATAACCCAGATTTACACAAAGCAGGTTGAAACCTTTGATGCAATTGCTAAGAATATTGCATATAGTGATTTATTGATCAGATATATTCAGAACAGTTATTATTACAATGATGTTACACATGATAATTCTGACATTTTATCCTTTCTAGATCTGATGAGTGATGCAAATGAATATATCGACCACATTATGATTTATGATTATGCATTCGAATATCTATTAAATAGTATGAATGACTTTGCCTCTTACATAGACACTGGTAAGTTTCCGTGGTTTGTACAGCATGTGACCGGGCTTATACCATCAGCTGAACTTGATAAAAACTCCATGTGGCATGTGTATGGTGATTATATTTCCATTACATACAAAGCTGATCTTATTAATCCATCACTTACCCGTCGTACCTTTATAACTCTGAATATAGACAAAACAGATTTTATACGTTTTCTAGATGGCATTTCCCTGACTGAAAATTCAAAAAACGGATTCGTATCCAAAGACGACTTATTTCTTTTTATTGACGGTGATGACATACTTCAATCTAAAATGCGGGCTCACTTTTTGGAAAACTTCAAAACTCTTTCAAATAAACAAAGAGTAACACTTGAACATAACTATTTGTGGTATTACCTTATGTATAGCGCTATTGATGCAGATTACGAAGCAGGTATAGTCTATCTGATTCCTGATAAGGATATAACAACAGATGTGTATGAATATACTGTAATTATCTCTATTGGAGCTTCTTTACTCATTCTTATCGTATGTTATGCTATTTTCAGAAGCATTCTGAATACCAACATACAAAGACCTATATCTCAGCTCATCAGAGGAATGGAGAAGGTCGGAAATGGTGATTTTACATTTAAGCTTGATGAAAGCATTTGCAGGGACAATGAAATAAAAGGATTGTTCTGTGCATATAATTCTATGACAGACAGGGTCACAGTTCTTATTGAAGAACTGTATCAGGCAGAGCTTTACAGAAAACAGTTGGAACTGCAGGCTCTGCAGGATAAGATAGATCCTCACTTTCTGTACAATACACTTGATACGATTAACTGGACTGCCAAAGAACATAATGTTGAAGAGATATCAAGAATCGTTGTTGCGTTATCCACAATGTATAGGAAAATATTTAATAAAGGTAAGGATTTAACAACATTGAAGGATGCTCTTGAAGGTATTTCCTGTTATCTTGAAATACAGAGGATAAGATACGGAGAGTCTTTCTCATACGAAATATTCTGTCCGGCTGAGCTTGATGAATGTATAATTCTAAATCTTATAATACAGACAGTTGTTGAAAATGCGATCATACATGGTCTTGAAGACAGGTCTTCAGGCAGGTTAGAGATACATGTGGAAAAAGAGAAAAACGAAAAGAAAGAGAATGATGATATAATAATAAAGGTATCGGATAATGGCATAGGAATGACTGAGGAAAAGCTTAACCTTATTACCACCAGCATCAATTCAGTTAAATTGGAAAGTGAATCCGGTTTAAGGAATGTTCAGAAGAGGATCAGGCTTTATTACGGTATGCAATACGGACTTACTATTATTAGCCGATACAAAGAAGGTACTACTGTTATTCTTCGTGTGCCATATAGGGAGCGTGAGAAAGATGATTGATATTATTATAGTTGATGACGAAAGATCTATAAGAGAAGGTATTGCTACATCAATACCATGGCAGCAGCATGATATCAATATATGCGGCGTCGCTTCAGGTGTTTCTGAAGCATTAGATCTGATTG
>JBAZFL010000121.1:0-2513 GCA_041653455.1 Clostridia bacterium | reverse complement strand
TGAGACTTATATGCCCAATATAGTTATATCTGACATATCTATGCCAGAAATGAGTGGACTGGATCTTTTGGAAATAATCAACAGGACTTATCCTAATATAAAAGTCATACTGATAAGCGGATACCGGGATTTTGAGTATGCGCAAAGAGCGGTAACAAATAATGCGTTCTGTTACCTTACTAAACCTTTAGTATCTGAAACGCTCATACAGAAGGTTCTTGAAGCGAAAAAAGAGATAGACACCCGTTTAAAAGAAGTTAAACTGAATGACAATATAAGGCGCAAACTCAGGGAAAATATAATGGTATTGAAAGATAACTTTTTCCGTATGCTGATGGAAGGCAGAATAAGGCAGAAATCAGATATAATGGACAGAGCAGCAACAACTGAAATTGATATTAATTTCTCTAATTTTATAGTATGCGTCACAGAATTTGAACTTGCTGCATCTCAGAAAAAGCTTAACATGTATGACTTCTCTTTCTATAAAGCAGCAATTATGAGCACGATCGAAGAAAATCTTACTGATATTTACAAATGTTACACATTTAACCTGGATAACAGGATCGGAATATTGATATGCTCGAATCAGCAGATACAAAGAAGCATTCTTGTTAACAAGCTTAATAATGTTAAAAGCTGGGTCAATAAGAACATGGGATTCTCTCTTTCTGCCGGAATAGGCAATACTTGCGGGAGTATAGAGAAGGTGACTCTTTCTTACATAAGCGCTCTGGATGCAATGCTATACAGGGTTATTCTGGGGAAGAATATTGTAGTTGACGCAGAACAGAAGATAAATACTTCCAAGGAAAAGATGGTTGTTGATGATTTCGATAATATTCTTAAGAATAGCGAGGAAGATATTGTATTTGCCTTAAGAAATTTGAATCAAGTGGAAATTAAAAGGATTATCGATCAGATAATGCAAGCATCAAAACACATTGTCGCTAATGATGTCAGTCAGAAGGAAAGAATAGCCTTCTTGCTTTCAGTCTTTATAATAAGGGTAATGTATTCATTGGAAATATCCAACCACCGCTATTACAATAAAGAAAACGATTTATATAATTCGATAAACGAACTGATATCAATAGATGACATGAAGAATTTCATACTTGGAATAGTAAAGGAAATAACGCAAGCAATAGAAGAGTCTGACAGCAAACAGAATAATTTTCTGGTTAATAAAGGATTAAGATATATAAAAGAAGGTGTTTATGAGGATGTTTCATTAGTGACAATAGCTGAACGGCTCCAGATACATCCTAACTATCTTAGCAAGATATTCAAGCAGGTTACCGAAGAGTCTTTTACTGAGCATGTGATCAGATTTAAAATGAATGAAGCAAAAAAACTTCTTAAAACTACTAATGCCAAAGTATATGAGATTTCAGACAAACTGGGTTATAAGGATGTTGCTCATTTTACGAAGTTATTTAAAAAACACTTTGGGATATCACCTACTGAATACCGACAGCTGCTCTAAAAGGAATACCAGATGAAGAAATATATGATCAGATGCGATATGGAAGGAATAAGCGGTATTGTAAGCTATGAACAGGCAGATCCTTGTAAAAGCGAGTATCAGAAAAGTTTAAGACTTTTTATGAGCGATCTCAATGCTGTTTTAAACGGTCTTTTTGATGGAGGAGCTGATGAGGTTCATATATATGATGAGCATTATTTTGGTAGAAATATAGATATATCAGAATTGAAGAGCAGTATAGGTCTTGATAGAATTTTTATCTATATGGGGAAGCCTCCATATAGAAAAGATTGGGCAGGAGGACTGACTTCAGACTTTTCAGGTCTTATTCTTCTTGGTTTTCATGCAAAAAAAGGAACAGAAAATGCTCTTTTGCATCATACATATGAATCAGATATTGATGATATCCTTATTAATAACCAGTCTGTGGGTGAAATCGGTGTAGAGTCATTAATTGCAAAAGAAATGGGAGTCCCTTTTATTATGATAACAGCAGACAGTGAAGGCGTGAAGGAAGCTCTTGCCATGGAACCTGATGTTATGGCTGTATCCGTAAAAGAATCCTTATGCGAGTCTGGAGCTATATGCCAGCCTATACAATTAATATATGATATGATTTATGAAACAGCAAAAAAAGCAGCAATAAAAAATTGGGAAAAACCAGCAATGCACAGGAATATACCTGTACATATGAGTATAAAGCTTGCGAATACTACATATAAAAGAGAATATTTACGCAGATTCTCATTACCTGAATTCACTGGAGCAAGCGTGTTGGAATGCTGGGCAGAATACTGGCATAACAAAATTGAGGTACAAAAGTCTATATGAACGAAGACATCAGAAAATTCGCGAAATTAGGGCTGGTTCACCATATGCTGTATCCGAAAAGCGTATATGACAGCGCATATCATGCTGATACATTAATAGAATTTTCCAAGCGGGTTGATATTGATACTTTTGATTGCTGTGTTCCATATGATAAAAAGGAAAGACAAAAAACCATAAGAGCATTAAACAAATG
>JBAZFL010000120.1:0-5768 GCA_041653455.1 Clostridia bacterium | reverse complement strand
TTGCATATATATGATTCCCAGATGTTACAACATCAACACCCATTGAAAGTAATTCATGTAATAATGTCGGGGTAATTCCTTTTCCCTTATCAGTATTCTCACCATTAGCTATGATATAATCAGGAGCATAATCTTCCTTAAGTTTAGAAATACTATTTTTTAATACTACTCTTCCTGTCTTGCCATATATATCGCCAACAAATAAGACTTTCACAAATACCTCTTCTCTATTCTACAATTATAGACTAAATATACTGTTTTGAGAAGTAAGTAAACACACCCATATTGCCATAGTTGCATTTTTCAGATATTATTTACATAACCTTAGGGTTAAGAGGTTTCAATGCACATGAAAGATAAAGGTATTTTTTATAAACTAAATCATAATACTTTACAGAACAGTATTCCTTTTCATATGCCCGGACATAAAAGAAACACCCGTTTATCCTATCATCTTAAGAAAATCGGCTTAAAGTATGATATTACTGAAATACCAGGTTATGATAATCTTTATAACCCAGATGGCATTATTCTTAATATAATGAAAAAAGCAAAAATACTTTGGAAATCTGAAAAAAGTTTCTTGCTAGTTAATGGCAGCACATGTGGTATTTTGGCTGCTATTAAAACTCTGACAGAACCAAATGATAAGATCCTTGTCGCAAGAAATTGCCATAAATCTGTTTATAATGCAATAGAGCTCTGCAACTTGGAACCTGTGTTTGTGTGTCCAGATATAAATGACGAGTTAGGTATATCAGTATCAATAAATCCAGTTAAGGTAAAAGATTCTCTGCTTCAACACCCTGATATCAAAATGATCATTCTTACAAGTCCGACTTATGAAGGTGTAATAAGCGACATAGCTTCTATATGCATAACCGCCCATAGCATGAATATCCCTGTTGTAATCGATGAAGCACATGGAGCTCATTTAGGATTGAATACGTATTTTAATAATAGTGCTGTATATGCGAAAGCTGATATTGTGATACAAAGCCTCCACAAAACACTTCCGAGCCTGACACAAACTGCAATTGCACACATATGCTCAAAAAGCATTGACAGTAAGAAATTTCAAAGATACCTTTTTGTATTTCAAACAAGCAGTCCAAGCTATATCCTATTATCTTCCATAGAGGGATGCATAAATCTTCTACTTGATAAAAAGGATAAACTATATACCAGATGGATAAACAACATAGAATATATTGATTACAAGCTTTCATATCTAAAGAACATCAAACCCTTTTATCATGGTTTATCCAAAAATAAAGCATATAGCAATATATCATCATACGACAGATCAAAATTACTCCTTTCAGTTAAAGATTGTAATATAAACGGTAAACAGCTTTTTGATATTCTGATGAATGAATATGGAATAATATGCGAGATGTATACAAACAGTTATGTTTTAGCTATGCTTTCAATGTGCGACAAGAAGTCTTCAATAAAAAAATTGTGTAATGCTCTTTTAAAAATAGATACCATTTTATCTCATTCAACTAAACAAAAAAACAATCCGCAAATTACTTTGCCTTTACCTGAAAGAATTATAGATATTAATACTGCAAGAAAATTAGAAACAGCAGTAATTCCCATTAGTGAATCGCAAGAACGCATCTGTGCAGAATTCCTATGGGCATATCCTCCTGGAGTACCTTTTCTTATACCAGGCGAAAAAATAACTTCAGAGCTTATTTCTCTACTTAATGATATGTTATTTAATGGAATTGCATTGCAAAGTGATTATAACAATCCTTCTGGTTACATTTCTGTACTGGATAATCTACGAAGGTAAGATATTATTATGAACACAATTGACATATCAGGTTATTTAAATTAGAATTATGCTGTAAAAATATTATGAACTTACAAAAAGGACTGGTATTGAAATGGAAAAAACAAAAAGAATTAAAACAATTCAGACACGTGATTTAGTAAATAGCATGAAGGATGGCGGTTGTGGCGAATGTCAGACATCTTGTCAGTCAGCATGCAAGACATCTTGTGGTGTTGCAAACCAAAAATGTGAGAATTCACATAAGTAATAAGCTCTTTATTGTTTATACGCCGTCATATCTGCAAACTAAGCGGTCTGACGGCTGTTTTTTTGAGAAAAAGAGGAAGAATGATACATCAGTATAAGCTCAATGGATACAATATAGTAATAGATATATACAGCAATTCTTTGCATGTAGTTGATGATGTTGCATATGATATAATTTCAATTTATATGAGTATGAATACGGATGAAATAGTAGAATACATCCTGCGAAAGTATCCTGATTTAACACAGGATGAAATTATAGATTGTATATCTGATATAAAGCAACTGAAGAAAGATAATAAACTTTTTAGCGAGGATCCATATAAGGATATTTCCCTGAATATAAAATCTAGAAAAAATGAGGTTAAAGCATTATGCCTGCATGTTGCTCACACCTGCAATCTAAACTGCGAATACTGTTTTGCCAGCCAGGGTAATTATAAAGGTAAAAGAGCTCTAATGAGTTTTGAAGTCGGTAAACAGGCTTTGGATTTCCTTATTGAAAATTCCGGTAATAGAAAAAATCTGGAAGTTGATTTTTTCGGAGGAGAACCTTTAATGAATCTTGACGTATGCAAGCGACTGGTTGAATACGCAAGAAGCATAGAAAAACTATATAACAAGAATTTTCGTTTTACCCTTACAACAAATGGAATGCTTATTAATGATGATGTTATAGAATTTGCCAATGAGCATATGGATAATGTCGTGTTAAGCCTTGATGGAAGAAAAAGTATTCATGACAGGTTGCGAAAAGATATTAAAGGAAACGGTAGTTATGACGTAATAGTGCCGAAATTTCAAAAACTTGTAAACAGCCGCACAAAAGGCACTTATTATGTAAGAGGCACTTTTACTCACTTTAATACAGATTTTACAAATGATATATTGCACATGGCAGATCTCGGTTTTAAGGAATTAAGTATGGAACCTGTAGTATGTCCTCCTGAAGATGAGTATGCTCTAACAGAAGAAGATCTTCCTATCATACTTGAACAATATGAGATTCTTGCAAAAGAAATGCTTGTCAGAGAGAAAAAAGGTGAAGGTTTCACATTCTACCACTATATGATAGACCTTGCTCATGGTCCTTGTATATATAAAAGGATATCAGGATGTGGTTCAGGAACAGAATATCTTGCAGTAACTCCATGGGGAGAGCTTTTTCCATGTCATCAGTTTGTTTCTGATCCAAAATACAGCATGGGTGACGTATGGAGAGGCGTTACAAACAGCTCTTTAAAGGATGAGTTTAAAAAATGTAACGCATATGCAAGAAAAGAATGCAAAGACTGCTGGGCTAAATTATACTGTTCAGGGGGATGTGCAGCAAATGCTTATCATGCGAGCGGAAGTATACTTGGAACATATGAATACGGATGCATACTTTTTAAAAAACGTATTGAATGCGCCATAATGCTTCAAATTGCCCGACAGGATATATAATGTAGTTAGATAAATTAAAATTAAAAAGGCATGTTTTCACATGCCTTTTCGTTTACTTTGCAAAATCAACAACTCTTACTTCCCTAATGACATTTACTTTAATCTGTCCGGGATATTCCATTTCATTTTCAATTCTCTTTACAATATCTCTGCATGTAAGCACGATATCATCATCATTCATCTTTTCGGGTTTTACCATAATTCTAATTTCTCTGCCTGCTTGAACCGCGTATGATTTCTCAACGCCTTCAAAGGAATTTGCAATTTCCTCAAGTTTTTCAATTCTCTTGACATAAGCTTCCAAAGTTTCTCTTCTTGCACCAGGTCTTGCTGCTGATATTCCATCTGCAGCTTGAACCAGAACAGCAATAGCGCTTTCAGGTTCTTTATCCCCATGATGCGACATTATTGCATCCAAAACTACAGGGTGTTCATTGTACTTTCTGACGATATCTGCTCCAACATCAATATGAGAACCTTCAGTTTCAAAATCAATGGATTTACCTATATCATGCAGAAGACCAGCTCTTTTAGCTAAAGTTACATCTAAACCAAGTTCACCAGCCATTATCCCTGTAAGCATAGCCACTTCAAGCGAATGCTTTAGGACGTTCTGACCATAACTGGTCCTGTATTTCATCCTTCCTAAAAGTCTGACTATTTCAGGATGAAGATTATGTACTCCAGCTTCGAAAGCGACTTTATCTCCTTCTATCTTAATGGTATTTTCCACTTCTTTTTTAGCTTTATTGACTGTTTCCTCTATCCTTGCAGGATGTATCCTGCCATCAACTATAAGCTTTTCAAGGGAGATTCTTGCAATTTCTCTTCTTATCGGATCAAATCCTGACAAAACTACTGCTTCTGGAGTATCATCAATTATCAAATCAATCCCTGTAAGAGTTTCTAAAGCTCTAATATTCCTGCCTTCTCGTCCGATAATACGTCCTTTCATCTCATCATTCGGTAAAGCAACGACAGATACTGTATTTTCAGCAACATAATCGGTAGCACACCTCTGGATGGCTGTAGAAATAATATCTTTGGCAAGATTTTCGGAATCTTCCTTTGTCTTTGCTTCATATTCCTTCAGCAATAGGACTTTCTCATGTTTAATATCCTCTTCAAGCGATTTAAGCAGATATGACTTAGCTTCTTCTACTGTTAGTGCGGATATTCTTTCTAATTCTGAAAGTTTATCCTGATGAATCTGTTCAATATCTTTCTGCTTAGCATCGATATCTGATATTTTTTTATTTAGAGTTTCTTCCTTACTTTCCATTGAAGCTGTTTTTTTGTCTAGGGCTTCTTCTTTCTGGATTACTCGGCTTTCCTGCCTTTGGATTTCCTTTCGTCTTTCTTTTAAATCCCTTTCCATTTCAACTCTGCTTTTATGGATTTCTTCTTTGGCTTCAATCAGTATCTCTCTTTTGCGTTCTTCTGCTTTTTTTTCACCTTCTAGGATGAGTTTTTTAGCTTCTGATTCCGCACTGCCTATTTCCTTTTCAGCAACTATCTTCCTGTGTCGTATACCTAAAAAATACATTACTATTGAAAATATCATTAGAACAACGATAATGACTAAACCTATTATTTCTCTGGGAGTCATTCCTTTTTATTACCTCCTTATTCGGTTTTCAAAGTTCATATGTAAATTAAAATATATAATCCATACAATTTGTAATTTTATTATTTTTTTGTCTATATGTCAATAAAAATAATAGTCTGCTTGACAATGCAAACAATAATATCCGTATCAGATATGAAAATTATAACTATATCATAATTTATATAACATACTCCGTTTGAATGATATAATAGCTAAACAGGAGGAGTTCATGGACATAAATTATATAAAAAATGCTATAGCTCACAAGAATACTGACAAAATCCCCTATCTGCTTCAGATTACTAGAAATGCGAATGAGAAATACGGGGAAAGGCTATTGAAGGATTATTATAACAAGGAAGTAATGCAAGCATATGAAAATAATATGATATCGAAATGTGATGCCATATATTTATCAATAGGAAATCATGCAGTCGGTGTAAGTGCTCCATGGTGGTCATGGTATGACAGCAAACAATTTTCCCTGACACCAGATCCTCCATCATATATGCCAAAAACAAAAGGTACAGGCAGTTATCAAGATTATGATCAATACACAAAATTCCTAAAGGATAACTTTGGTTGTTATGTTACTGTTTTCATTTGGGGAAGTCATTTTGAGAAAGCATATTTTGCAAGAGGAATAGAAAATTTTTTAGC
>JBAZFL010000119.1:0-5775 GCA_041653455.1 Clostridia bacterium | reverse complement strand
GCAGTATGCTACGAATAATGTGCCTTTCTGTGAACCTTTCCTGATAGGGGATGATAAAAACATTCTGTTTAATAAACCATTTCCAGGGATTTTTGACAATTTTGAGGGAAGATCATTAAGACTGTATAACGAAATGCTTGAGCTTCAAAAGAGCGGTTATACATACAAAGGGTTGCCAATTAAAAAGGTCGGTTTCAGCGGGATAGGCACAGATGGACCAATGACTTTGGCCTGCATGATAAGAGGTACTGAAAACTTCTGTATGGATCTTATTGAGGATCCTGATTATGCTGAAGAATTGATGGATTATCTTGTAGAGGCAATCATATTCAGACTAAAAGGATTATGGAAACACTTTAATTTTGATACGACAGTAAAGGATTTCGGATTTGCTGATGACTCAATAGCATTACTTTCCACTGATATGTATGAGGAAATGATATTCCCTTATCATAAAAAGCTTATAACCAGGTTAGTAAAAGATTTTGACAGCAGCGTAAACTCAATACATTTATGCGGAAATGCACAGAGACATTTCAAGTTTCTGCAGGAAAACCTTCACATTCATTCTTTTGACACAGGATATCCGGTGGATTTCAAGAAGATGGTAATGGACCTTAACCCAAATATAGTAAGGATTAATGGCGGTGTAAGATGCGATGACCTTATGCAGAAGACACCTGATGAAATAGCGAAGGAAACGAAGAGGATAATGGATGAAGTAATGCCTTATACAGACAGGTTTGTAATGAGGGATGCCAATAACCTCTCGCCGCTTACACCTAATGAAAATATATATGCAATGTATCAGACTGTTAGACAATATGGCTGGTATAATTAAAGCATACTTAATTTAAAACTATAATCTCCTGCAAAATATGAAGCTTCTTTAAGACCAGTATCTGCAAAAGCAGCATTCTGTAAATATATTTTCGCTTTTGAACCAGAAGGTATTGAAATTGAAAAATTAGCGATATCTTTTGTTTTTTGCCAGGATACTGATATTTTTCCTTTATGGGTGTTCATACAGGCATTTACATAAGTCAGATTGTCAGGCAAATACGGATTTACTAATATATCATCAAAACCTGCAGATTTTGGCTGTATACCTGCTAGATTCTTCATTATCCAAGCCATAAAATCCGACCACATATGATGATTCTGAGAGTTTGAATCCTGAAAAGTTTCACACAGAGTTGTTGCATCCCTTTTGGTTATCCAGTCAATATAGCTTGGATATCCATTAGCTGTTATTATCCTGTATGCATAATCGCTTAGAGAACATTTTGTCAGCGCATCATAAAGGTGTCTTAACCCAAGCATTCCGCAGTGATGATGAAAATCATACTTTTCTATATTTTCCTTTAACTGGTCTTTTAAGGGGTTTATGTTCTTATACAAATCATAAAATATGAGCATGGATATTGAAGTCTGCTCATCTACAGTACATCTGCCAGAATTATCGATATACTTTTTCATTATTCTGTTTTTAATATCTTCCTTTTCTATAAGCCAATTATCATCAAGGGGTAAATCAAGTATTTTTGAAGCTAAAGCAGTTGTGTTTAAAAAAGAGTAATACATTATAGAATCAGTCAGCTCCAGAGGAACTGGTGATTTATCAAGGTGTTCATACGGACCAGCCCAGTCGCATAATCCATAGGAGATGAAACCTTCTTCGGTTTTCTTATTTTTTATGAACTCAAGATGCCTTATAAAATATGAGAAAGATTCTTTAAGAAGGGAATTATCAGCTGTATATTTGTAATACCTGTAAGGTATCTCATATAGTATGCCGGAAGATATGGGGCCTGAACCCCATTTATAACCCCAGCCTGAAGAAGGAATAATACCTGGAAGAGCTCCATCATCCAGCATTGCATCATATATGTCTTGCATGTATTTTCTAAAAAACAATGTCATATCGAAATTAATCAGCATCTGCTCGCATGATGCTCTTGCATCATTAGTCCATCCTAACTTCTCTCTTGTCGGACAGTCAGTCGGTATATGGAAAAGGTTTGAATATGTAGCCAGTATTCCCATTTCACACAGTTTGGTAAGATTCTCATCTGAACATTCAAAGTATGCATTTCTTCTTATATCCTGATGTACGAATACTCCTTTTATGGAACTTTTTTTCGGCTTTTTTTTAAAACCCGATATTTCCATATATCTGAATCCGTGATATGTAAATTTGGGAGACCATGTGAAACATGTTCCACATGGGATTATTTGATCTGTTTGAAATGCACTTTCCTTATAGAATCTGTCCATTTTATTCAGATTCAGGCTTTTATCCTCATTTATGCTTTCTGCATACCTTACTGTTATCAGCTCTGTCATGTATTCATCTATGTCTATACGTATGTATCCGGAGATGTTCTGCCCTATATCGAATAAATATGTATTGTCTGAAATCTTTGTTATAGTCTTTGCTGGGTATATATCGCACTCCTTAATAGGCTGGCTAATTAATTCCCTGAATTCAGTATGTGGAGGTTTGGTCACCCTAACTGCATTCTTCCATGATGAATCATCATAATCTGAATACATCCACTTAGGATCATATTTTCTTAAATCACAATGTTCTCCGCTTCTTAACTGGTTGTATGTTATGTAACAGTCATCTGTCACTTTCCAGGACTCATCTGAGATGATGGTATATATACCTTTTTTATAATATACATCAAGCCTGTAAATTAACCTTGGCACATTTCGCCAAGGCGCTTTATCATAATCCCAAGCAGTCTTTAGACTCTCATTAAAAAAACCGTTTCCAAGCAAAGAGCAAGCTGTATTATCTCCCTGTTTAATGATATTTGTGACATCATACCGGTTATACCAGATTGTCTTTGTGTATTCTGATGTGGCAGGAGTGAAAAGATCATCTGACACAGAGTTACCGTTAATGTAATGATGCCCTATACCTAGACCTGCAACATAGAGTATGGCTTTTGTATAACCAGATTCGAGGTGAAAATTTTTTCTGAACATGAATGCTGGATCATTTAAATTATCATTGTCTTTTACTGCTCTATCTGCTGATATGAAATTTATGTTTTCGAAAATCATAATACTCCTTCAATCAAATGACTTGATATGTAATAGGATATCACATTATGTTAGTATATATAATGATATGATACCAGTGGGGATAAAAAAGAAATGGAAACAAGAATAGTAGAAAAAAATAATATAAAAATTGCTGTTATATATAGTGAAGATGTAATTATAAAGGATGTCCAGTCAGCGCTGGATTTCATGGCGACTGTGGATTACGAGACTGGATGCAGCCGTATATTAATATTCAAATCAGCTGTTTGTGAGGATTTTTTCGATCTTAAGACGAAAATTGCAGGGGATATACTTCAGAAATTTATAAACTACCAAAAGAAGATTGCTATTGTAGGTGATTTTACCATATATTCCAGTAAAAGCCTGAGAGATTTCATATATGAGTGTAATAAGGGAAAAGACATATTCTTCCTGCAGGATACTCAGGTAGCTATCACAAAATTAAGCGAGGCGATTTGACAAATTCAGTAATTTGATGTATAATAAAAAGAACCTATAAAGAGTGTGCGAGAGACAAGCTCAAAGACCACACAGCAACCTGTCGAGGACAAGGTGCTAAAGCTTGAATGATAGGAAAGCGCTCATCCTGTCGTGATGGGTATTTTTTTGCCTCTCTTTATAGGAAAAATATATAGGAGGAAAAGAAATGAAAAAAATTAGTTCAATTGCTGAGATGGAAGAGTGGTTTCTGAAACCAGGCGAGAAAAGAAGAGCAGTATTCTTCAGTCTTTTAAAAAGCAGGGAAATGGAATACATTTTTTTAAGATACGCCAAAGAAAAGAAGTTCAAATGGATTAATGGTGATGATATTGAACCTGGTATGGATAACTGTGGAGGATTCATGAGCTTGAATAGCGAGCATACCATGGGCTTCGTATCCGTTCAGATTTACATGATGGGAAGAGAGCATGAGTACTTCGCTTATGCTGATACTGAGATAGTTATAAAAGAGATGCAAAACTATTTGACACAGATATACTGATTGTATATATTAGATTATAGCGAAAGTATATTGTTCTGCATAAATAGATGAGGTGGAGACATGGAAAGACAAAAAAGAGTATTAGCAATACATGACATATCCTGTTTCGGACGGTGTTCATTGACAGTAGCATTACCGATAATATCTGCAGCGGGAATAGAGTGCACAGTTATCCCGACCGCTGTATTATCGACACATACCGGAGGTTTTACAGGGTTTACATTCAGAGATCTTACCGAGGATATTATGCCGATAGTGGAGCACTGGAAAACTCTGGATATTGGATATGACGCGCTGTATACAGGGTATCTTGGGTCTTTTGAACAGATTGATATAGTATCGAGCATATTCGATACATACAAAACAAAAGATTTAATAACGCTTGTAGATCCTGTAATGGCTGATAACGGTAAACTTTATGGAGCTTTTGGTCCGGATTTTCCAAAAGGAATGAAAAGACTTGCTTCTAAAGCTGATGCAGTTGTCCCGAATATAACAGAAGCCTGTTTTATGCTTGGCAAGGAATACAAAGAAGGTCCATATACCGAGCAGTATATTAAAGATCTGCTACTGAGTCTTGCTGATATGGGACCGGAAAAAGTTGTTCTCACTGGCGTGAATTATAACGAAAAGGAACTTGGTGCAGCAACATATGACAAGAAAACTGACGAATTCGGGTTCTATGCAAAAAAACGCATCAAAGGGTATTATCATGGTACTGGAGACGTTTTTGGAAGCGCTCTGCTGTCAGCTATGTTGAAAGGGAAAACTCTTATTGATTCTGCAACAGTAGCTGTTGACTTCACTGTAGACAGTATTATACGTACATATAAAGCAAAAACTGATATTCGATTCGGTGTAAACTTCGAAGAAGGTCTTCATAAACTGGCAAAAGTATTAAAGTAAGAGAAAGGGTACAAGAAGTAAAAAAGGAGCAGGTGTATACCTGCTCTTTGCATATATTCTATGAAAACTGCGAATAAAACATTTCTGAATAAAATCCTTTCAGCTTTAGCAATTCTTTATGAGTGCCCTGTTCGATAATCTGTCCATTGTTTACCACAAGGATATGGTCAGCATTCTGTATTGTTGACAGTCTATGTGCAATTATAAAGCAGGTCTTGTCAGACATAAGCGTCCTCATTGCCTGCTGAATATTAAGCTCAGTTCTTGTGTCAACATTGGAAGTAGCTTCATCAAGAATCAAGAGGCTGGTATTCATAAGCATGGCTCTTGCTATTGTTAATAGCTGTTTCTGCCCTTTTGATATATTGGTACCATCATCATTTATCATTGTCTCATAACCATCAGGAAGGTTTTCAATATAGTTATGTATATTTGCAGCTTTACACGCATTTATAACTTCATCCATTGTTGCATTTTGTCTTCCATATGTGACATTTTCATATACTGTGCCATGGAAAAGCCATGTATCCTGCAGTACCATAGAATAAGCAAGCCTTAAGTCTTTCCGCGTGATATTATCAATTCTGAAACCGTCTAAAGTTATAGTACCGCTGTCTGTATCATAGAATCTCATAAGAAGATTTATCAGAGTAGTTTTTCCTGCACCTGTTGGCCCGACTATAGCTATAAGGCTTCCTTTAGGAGCGGTAAGGCTCAGATTCTGTATAACAGGTACATCTTTTATATATGAGAAGCTTACATCCTTGATTTCAACATCACCTTCAGGTTGTTTCAAATCAATTGCATTT